>CAZUSL010000182.1:0-18959 GCA_964622925.1 uncultured Pseudohongiella sp.
GGTAACGCCCCGCCCCGCCCGAGTCCGGGATCAGCGACTTCTCGGTCATCAGCAGCGGCACGCTGTTCTCGAAGTGTTCCACCGGCACGGTCGCGACGTTGCTGGGGAAACTCAGGCAGGCCGGCCCGTCCTGGTGGGGCCGCGCGCCGTGCCCTCCGTTCATGAAGAACATCTTCACGAACCGGCGGCCGTCGTCATGCCGTCCCGAAAAATAGACGTTCCAGAGCGGCGATCCGCAATCGGCGATGACCCGCTCCGGCATCAGCCGGGCCAGCGCCCCGAAGATGACCGGCGGCAGGTAATGCCCCGACAGGTGCCGCGCCCAGATCGGCGCCGGGCGCAGCGGGTTGATCAGGCAGCCTTCCGGCGCCGTGATCGTGACCCCCCGGAAGCAACCGTCGTTGTTGGGGGTGTGCGGATCGAAGGCGCACTTGATTGCATAGGCGCTGTAGGCTCGGGTGAAGTTCATGGCCGAATTGATCGGCCGTTCGACCTGTGGGGAGGTCTCGGCAAAGTCCACCGCAAGCTCGCTGCCCTTGATGCGGATTTCGCAGCGGATGGTCAGCGGTTCTTCAAAGCCGTCCACCATGATCCGGTCGCGGTAGGCGCCGTCGGGCGCCGCCGCGACGGCCCGCCGCATGGCGGCCTCGGAGCGATCGAGAATCTCCCCGGCCAGCGCATCGAGGTCGTCGATCCTTTCGTCTTCGAGTATTTTCTGGAGCCTTTCGCGGCCCGAGTCGTAGGCCACGAACTGCGCGCGAATATCGCCCAGCGTTTCCTCGGGCGCGCGGAGGTTCTCGGCAATGAATGCAATGACGTCCCCGTTTTCCACTCCTTCTCGAACGATCTTGCTGACCGGGATGGTCAGGCCTTCCTCGTAGGAATCGCGGGCGGTCACGGAAGGCGCCCCGCCGATGTCCACGGTATGGAACACGCTGCCGATGAAGCAGATCAATCGATCGCCCCTGAATATCGGGCGAATCATCGTGATGTCGTTCAGGTGCCCGGTGCCGTGATAGCCGTCGTTCGAAATCAGGACATCCCCGGGTTTGAGCGACGATGGGGGATAACGCCGGAGCATCACCGCCAGGGTTCGGGGCATGGTGCCGATGAAGGACGGGATGCTGCGCGAGGATTGAGCGAACTGGCGCCCCCGGCTGTCCATCAGCCCCACCGCAAGGTCCCAGTTGTCGCGCACCACGGACGAGAACGAGGTCCGCACGAATGTCTGGGCGATCTCGTCCATGAGGCCGTTGAACCGGTGCCACGCGACTCCAAGCTGGAGCGCCGAGAATTGTCTTGATTGCACGCCGGTTTCCCTTGTCCGCCGAATCATAGGAGGTTTTGTACAGGCCTACAAGCTTCGGAAAACCCGCCGCGGCTGCTGCATAATCGCTCTTTCCCTGGCGCGCAGGGGGCGGCCGGTTCAATCGCGGACTCTTCTCGGGATGCAGAAATACCAGTTGTACATCGACGGCGCCTGGACGGATCCGCTGACCGGAGAATGGATCGATACGGCCGACCCGTATACCGGCAACGCCTGGGCAAGGATTCCGCGGGCCGGCGCCGCCGACGTCGACGCCGCCGTCGAGGCCGCTCACAACGCTTTCAGGCAGGGCGAGTGGCCCCGGCTGAACGCCACGCAGCGGGGGTTGATGCTGCGCAAATTCGCGGAAATCCTCACCGGCCAGGCCGAACGCCTGGCCGAAATCGAGGTGCGGGACAATGGCAAGCTCCACGCCGAGGTGCTTAACCAGTGCCGTTACCTGGCCCAATGGTTTCATTACTATGGCGGACTGGCCGACAAGATCGAGGGTTCGGTGCCGCCCATCGACAAGCCGAACGTTCTCAACCTGACCCGTTACGAGCCGCTGGGCGTGTGCGCGTGCATTACGCCCTGGAACTCGCCTCTGCTGCTGCTGGCCTGGAAGGCGGCGCCGGCGCTGGCGGCGGGCAACACCATCGTGGTCAAACCATCCGAATTCACATCGGCCTCGACCCTGGAATTTGCGGCGCTCTCCGAGCAAGCCGGTTTCCCGAAGGGCGTAATCAACGTTGTCACCGGGTTCGGTCCCGAGGCGGGGGACTCGCTGGTGCGCCATGGGAAGGTAAGAAAGATCGCTTTTACCGGCGGCGAAGCCGGCGGCGCGACAGTCAATAGCAGTGCTGCGCCGGATTTCAAGAGAGTCACGCTGGAACTGGGCGGCAAGTCGGCCAATATCGTGTTCGATGATGCCGATCTCGATCAGGCCGTGAGCGGCGCCATATCCGGAATTTTCGCTGCCAGCGGACAGAGCTGTATTGCCGGGTCCCGGTTACTGCTGCAGGATTCGATTCACGACGAGTTTCTCGAGCGTCTGGTCGGGCTGGCAGGCGAGGCGCGCATTGGCGATCCCATGTCGCCTGAAACGCAGGTGGGTCCGATTACGACGGAACCGCAATACCGCAAGATTCTCGAATATATCGAAATCGCGAAGGGCGAGGGCGCGCGCCTGGTACTCGGCGGCGGTAGCGTTCCCGCGCCGGACGGCAACCAGGGCCTCTTCGTTCAGCCGACCATATTCGCCGACGTGACTCGCGACATGCGCATTGCGCAGGAAGAAGTATTCGGTCCGGTGCTTGCGGTGATGCGCTTCAGGGACGAAGACGAAGCGATTTCGATCGCCAACGATGTCAATTACGGGCTGGCGGCAGGGGTGTGGACTGAGAGCCTGCGGAGAGGGATCACGGTGTCCGAGAGGCTTGAGGCGGGCACCATCTGGGTCAATACCTACCGTTCGACCAGCTATACGACACCCTTTGGCGGCTACAAGGCCAGCGGCCTGGGCAGGGAGAACGGTATGGAGGCGATCAAGGAATATCTGCAGATAAAAAGCGTTTGGTATTATGCGGGAGGGGATGTGGCAAACCCCTATGTACGCCGGTAATTCAAGCGCCGATGCCCGCCGCACTTCCGTAATCGCTTGAACGACGGGGCGAGCGGAGGCAGCGAGAAATGAACCCATTGACAAGACTACCGGTAGCGGGTCTGTGCCTGCTGTTATTGGCTGGCTGTTCCGGGGAGTCGCCGGAACCGGAGGATTCCGTGGCTCTCGAGGACCAGGAATTCGGGCGGCTGTCCGGCAAGGTGGACGGGACCATTGATGGCTTGCTGCCGGTTGTGTATGCCTACAATACCGGCAAGAGCATGGCCTATACCGTATTCGTCGTGGATGGCGAATACCGGGCGGTCAAGATGCTTCCCGGCAGTTATGAAGTAACGATCCGCCCGGCGATCGATCAACTGGAAGGGTTCGACAGCCAGACCGTCAGTATCGACATCGGCGCAGGCGATGACGTTGAAGTGGATTTTTCCCTGACCGGCGTCGGTCCCAAAGTCGACTATGCCGGGGGCGTGCCCTATCCCCACGGCGAGATCCTGCCCTACGACGAGGTCTATCCGCCGGGTCCCGGCCGCGATAGCCTGGAGCGCACCTGCCACGGCTGTCACAGCATCCAATTCATCCCCTGGAACTACCCACGCGCCTATTCAGGCGGCCGAGCGCCGAAGAACAAGGAGGCGTGGGCTGTGAGTGTCGATCGTATGCACAAGGGGCCGGCGTTCGGACGTCTCGGCAAGGCAACGCTTTTCGATCCGGAGTACCTGCCTCCGGAGGACCGGGACATACTCGTCGATTACCTGGCGGAGCATTTTCCGGCGGACCGACCGCCGGTGCTCGTTCAGCTCACCGAGGAACCCGAACTCGATCTTGAAGCGCTCAGGAAAGCCATGTTCATCGAGTACATCTACTACGAGTCGGACGAATACGAGGTGTGGCCCTGGTCGCACCAGGTGGATTTCGATCTCGACGGCAACGTGTGGCTGGCCTACACCGCCTGCTGCATCGTCAGGTTCGATCCGCGCACCGGCGAACAGACGGCATTTGAAGGCCATGGCGGAGGCCACGGCATTGCGGTGGACCAGACCGACGGCAGCGTCTGGTACTCGGGCGACGTGGTTCGCCACCTTGACCCCAGGACCGGCAAGGTGGATCACTGGGTGGCCGAAGACCGAATGCTCGGCAGCAACACCCAGATATTCGATTCCAAGGGCAATCTCTGGCTCTCGCTGCTGGCCGCAGGCGCGCTGGGCAAATGGGACCGGGCGACGGACTCCATCGTTTACTGGGAGGTCCCGGTACTGCGCAGCCGACCGTACGGCATCATCGTCGACCACAAGGACAAGGTCTGGTTTGCCGACTATCACAACGGCGGCGTCACGCGTTTCGATCCCGAGACGGAAGAATTCCGGCACTATCCCCTGGTCGAGGATGACGCGGCTACGGCGATACGCCGATTGGGGGTGGATTCCAAGGGCATGATCTGGGCCGGAACCTGGGGCAGCCGAGGATTCGCCGAGGGGCTCCTGTACCGGGTGGATCCGGACACCGGCGAAGTCTTCAGTCGCCACATGGGTCTGCGCTATCCGGCCGCGTACAACGCCGAGGCCGACAGTGAGGACAACATCTGGGTGTCCAACGACAACTACCTGACCAAGTACGACCAGGTCGCGGACAATTTCACCCACTATCCCATCCCGGTGCGGTCCGACACGCTCAAGACCACGATCACGCGTGACGACGGTATCTGGTTTTTCTATCGCAACGCCGGCAAGTACGCGGGATACGGCGGAAACATAACGGTCCTTTATCCCGACAAGGACAACATTCCCACGCTGGGCGCCTATCACTCGGAGACCAGCGCCGGCTATCAGTTGAGCGGCTACGAAGGGCCGCCATCGCCCCCGGTTCTGGGCGAGGAGCGGCCGGTTCCGGTGGGCGCACTGAATCCCGAGGAGTACATCGAGTTCGCATTGAACAATGGCCTGATCGACGAAGCGCAGGCGGAACTGATGCGGGCAAGCCAGCCCGGCGCGCAAGACGCTGACGATCGCGTGGAACGCGCCGATTAGGCCGCGCCGGCCCGGGAACGCGGCTCCGCTATTCGATCAGCGTTCGCCACTCCGGGTGGTCGGAAACCCTGCCGCGCACCAGGTCGAAATAGTCCCGGCGCAGCCGGTCGGTGAGCGGACCGACCTTCCCGTCGCCGACGGGCAGCCGGTCGATGGCGGTAACCGGGAGAATTTCCTGGCCGGTCCCGCAAAGAAAGGCCTCCTCGGCGAAATACAATTCGCTGCGGTCGATCGTCCGCACTTCGGCCTTTGCGCCCGTCAATTCTTCATGGCGCGTGAGTATCGTGTCGCGCGTAATGCTTTCCAGAATGTTGTTGTCGGCGCTCGGGGTAATGAGGCGCCCATCGCGGACCATGAAGAAGCAGGCAATCGGCGCCTCCGACACCTTTCCGTCCGGCGTGAGCATCAGCGCACCGTCGTAACCGTCCGCCTTTGCCTGGTGGGCGGCGAGGCGCGCGTTGACATAGTTGGCCGCGGTCTTGATGCGGGGCGGGCTGGCATTGTCCGACAACCGCTGCCACGAACTGACGCCCAGGCTCATGCCCGTCTCGGCGAATGCCGGCTTTGCGCGTGGCATCGCGGCGGCGGTAAAACCCACCGGTCCGGTCGTGGCGAGGAGCCCGGTGCCCTCTATGTAGGCCAGCAATCGTATGTAAACGTCTGAATCCGGCTCATTGGCCCGGATCAGCCTGACGAGGCACTCGGTCAAGTATTCGGCGTCGTAACTGCCGTCGAAACGCATCAGTTTCATTCCGACCTGCAGGCGGCGTATATGGTCGTCCAGCCGGAAGACGGCGAATTGGCCGGTCTCGGACAGACGATACGCGCGAACGCCCTCGAACACCGTCGCCGCATAGGTTACGGCGAGGGCAAGGGGATGCAGACGCGCGTCCTCCAGCGGCATCAATTCGCCATTCATCATGATCTGTCTGGGTTGCCACATGGATCACTCTCCTATGGTGTGCCGTCCCGCAAACAACTACCATTATCCGCGGCTTCCTTCCCGGCGGCGTTCCTGCAACGTCCTCAATGTTTCCTCGTGGCTTGCCCGGGAAATGTCGTAAAACGAAAAAAGGCAGATGCAAACCAGGCCGAACAGCGCGACGGTCGGCCCGAAGACCAGCCCGAGATCGAAGAGCACGTCCGGCTCGACATCCTCGGGCGCGACGTCCCTTTCGGTAGGAAACGCGATCAGCGCCAGCGCCAGGCCTGCCAGGAATTGCCCGGCGCCCGATGTCGCCTTGGCCGCGAGGCTGAAGAAACCGAAGAGCATGCCTTCCTGGCGCTGTCCGGAACGCAGCTCGTGATCGTCGGCTACGTCGGCGACGATCGATCCGGAACAGACCGACAGAATGCCCATGCCCACCCCGGCCGCCGCCTGGCTGACAAGCAGCAGCGGCAACAGAAACGCATTGTCATTTGCGGGGAACCAGTCGATCAGCCGGAGTATGGTGGGCAATACGAAAGCCAGGATGATGATCCCCAGCCCCAGATACATCGTGCGCTTCTTGTCGATCAGGTCGATGATGCGCTTGACGAAGGGGATCGTGACAAGCGTAACGGCGAAGAAGCCATAGAACAGGTATTGAATTTCATTCGTTTCCAGCGCCCAGAAATACGTGTTCATGTGCAGGGTCAATGCCCTCTGGATTCCGGCCACGACAAAGAACGTAATCGACATGAGAAAAATCGCAAGAAATGAGCGATTTTTCGCCAGGTCGGTCAGTTCGCGAACCAGAACGCCGAAACGACCCGGATTCCCCTTGTCGCGGGAGACTTCATGCAGGAACGGAATTTGCCGGTGCGTGCCTGCCGCGCTCGCCAGAATTGCGCATACGACAACCGCGGCGAACGTGATGCCGAACAGGGGGTAGGCGTCCGGGTTCAACTGGCCCTGCGGGTGTTCGGCTGTAGCCCTGAAGAACACCGAGAAGGATACTGCCGATAGTGCGATGGCGCTTGCGAAAGAAAACAGTGTTCTGTATGCGACAAGCGAAGTGCGGTCCCGATAGTTCTCGGTAAGCTCGGCGCCTACCGCGAAGTAGGGCACGATGAAAAGAGTCAATGAAACGCGAGTGGCTATGGCAAAGGCCGCCAGCCACGCAAAGAGCGCCGATTCGGCGATGCCTGCGGGCGGGCTGAACAGAAGGTAGAACATCAGACCGAAAGGAATCGCCGCCGCATACATGAACGGATGGCGCCGTCCCAGGCGGGAACGGCAATTGTCCGAGAACACGCCCACTGCGGGGTCGGTAACGGCGTCGAAGATCAGCGCCAACAGCATCGCGGTGCCGGCCAGAACGGGATCCAGATGCAGTACTTGTACGTAGTAGAAGAAAAGAAAAAAATCGAACGTGTTCAGTTGTATCGACTCGGCGATCTGTCCCACGCCGAAAGCGAGCTTGGTGTGCGCCGCTAATTTCCGATCACGCAATGTGCTTGTCCCCTGAGTCATTGGATCGAGGGGCGGCGGCTGATTGTTGCTTGTTCGGGAATCACGTCTGGCGATAACCTTGGGTCCTGATCCTGATGAGGGAAGCGCAATGAATCATCGCAGCTATCGGGGGAAGATGCTGTACCTGACGGACGGCCTCGGAGAGATGGGACGCGAGTGGTTTCACGTAACCGTGCAACCCGACGGTTCAAGAACCCTGAGGGCGACATGCGAAATGGACGATGATCGCCTGTTGAGGGATGTCGTGATGACGGTCAACAAGAACTGGTATCCCGTCGATGCCTTCGTGCGTCTCAGTATTGAAGAAAAGCTGGTCGGGTCGTCGTGGTTCAACTTTACCGATGGTACTGCGGAATGCCAGGGCTACACCGCGAAGGAAGGCCGCCTCGGGCAATGCTTCGATACCGGGGGGCGGACCGGTTTCTTCGGGGCGCATCCGCTGCATGGGGATGCCTGGGCCTGCGCAACGCTCCAACGTGACGAATCGCTGGAGAGCGGCAGCGAGCTTTGCACCTTCAGCACCTCCCATCTTCCGAACGGCGGTTCGGGACCCACGCTGGTGCCGACACCGCCCGGCTTCCTGAACAGGAAATACATCGGCGATGAGCGGATTGACGTTGCCGCGGGCAGCTTCCGGACCCGGCACTTCCACTTCCTGGTAGCGGACAAGCCGCCAATAGAAATATGGGCCACGGGTGAAGACTTCATTCCGGTTCGCATGCGGTGGGACCTGCTGAGACAAAGCTACGAACTCGTCGAACTTCGAGGCGAACCGGCGATCGTCTCCTAGTTGCCTGCCCCTCCAACGCCTTCGCCGAAGATGCGAGATGCTTCGGGCGCGGCTTGTAAACCATCGCGGCTACCGCTACGATGAGACTCAATCAACACGCTGCGGTCTTCTCGCATGCGCCTTGTTGTAGATATGTGACATCTTTGTCGCTTAGCCTCTTGAGAGCTACTCGTCCCGGTTGTGACAGATTTGCCCAGGACTTTGGGATCTGTACTGCGGCTTTTGCCGTAATCGCTTGGGAGGACTCACCATGACAAAGTCCAATCGTTTTTTCACGGTCACACTTGCACTTCTCCTCACCGCCCCAGTGATTGTGCCCGTCGCCGTCGCACAGGAAGCGGATTCCGGGAGTGAACTCGTAATCGAGGAGATCATCGTTACCTCGCGCAAGCGCGAAGAGTCGCTGCTGGACGCGCCGTTGACCGTGACGGCGTTCGGCGCCAGCGACATCGAGGAAATGGCTCTGGATGAATTGCCCGATCTGGTCGATTTCTCGCCGGGATTTCACTATGCGGAGCACTCCGTGGGCAGGGGCGGGCGTTTCAATCGCCGTCTGATCTTCCGAGGCATGAACCCGCGAACCGACCGGCAGACCCGCCAGGGCGCGACCGTGTTCATCGACGGCGCTCCGATTCTCGGGTCCGAGATCGGCAGCACGGAGAACTACGAGCGTATCGAGGTGATCAAGGGTCCGCAAAGCGCCTATTTCGGACGCTCGACATTCTCCGGCGCCATCAATGCGGTCACCAAGACGCCGGGCAACGAGTGGGCGGGCCGATTCTCGGCGGAGGCGGCGCGATTCGGCACAACGGATATCGGCGCGCAGATTGAAGGTCCGCTGGTGGAAGGGAAACTGTCGTTCCGATTGAGCGGTCGCCAGTACGAAACGGACGGAGAGTACCGGAACGCCGGCAACCCAACACGGCGGCTGGGCGCCGAGTCGACCACGGACTTTGCCTTGTCGTTCTTTGCGACGCCGAACGACAGCTTCAGCGCCAAACTGCGGCTCCACTACTGGACGGACGAGGACGGGCCTTCGGTGGGTGTGGCGATCAATCGGCCGGACAATCCGGAACTGTTTGACTGCATGCTTACGGGCGGTGCGGCCGGCGGCGGCGCCTGGCTGTGCGGAGAGGTCCCGTTCCTGGGCCACGGCAATATCGGCATGGACACGACACTGACCCCGGCGCTGCAGGACGCGTATTTCAACCAGGCAATGCGGGCCGCGTTCATCTTTGACGTCCCGGCCGGTTTCGGACTGGAGAGGAATGCCCACGAAGTCAGTCTCGTAATGGACTATGAATTCGCCAATGGCCTTACGCTGTCGTCGATCACCGCCGCGCACAGGAACGAGTACGCCAGTTTCGAGGACTTCGACCGGCGCCCGACCGCGGGCCTGATGGGCATGGCCTTCGGCCGGCCGGTTCCGGCGGATACTTACAACCTGACGCTGACGGCCAACAAGGATTTCAGCCAGGAGTTTCGCCTGACTTCCGCCGCGGACCGCCGCTTGCGCTGGATTGCGGGCGTGAGCTACACCGAGATCGAAGCCCGGCTCCAGGGGTTCTCCGTGTTCCTGGGAAGGTCGCCGAATCCGAACCAGAGCGTGAGTACCTTCGACCCGGAAACCCGGGCCGTATTTGCCGCCGCCAGTTACGATCTCTCGGATCAATTGACCCTTAATGTCGAAGCGCGCAGGCAGGCCGACAAGGTGATCGAGGGGATTCTCGGCCGCGAGCCGCTGCAGAACACGTTCAACAGCTTCACGCCGCGCGTAATCGTGGACTGGAAGCCCAGGGAGAACATGACGTTCTATGCCACCTACGCGGAGGGTACCAACCCGGGACAGTTCAATGCGGGCCTGCTCGGGCGCACCCAGGGTGAACTCGACCAGATTGCCGCTGCCGGCGGGGGTGGCATCGAAGTCAACGAGGAAGAGATCACGAATATCGAGTTCGGCGTGAAGGGCCTGTTCTGGAACAACCGGCTTCAGATCAGCGCAGCGGTCTATTTCGCCGATTGGGGCAATGTCATCGCGCCGGAAATCATTGCCATCGTCAACGCGGCCGGTCAGCCGGAGAACATTCAGGTCAATTCCACGGGCGGCCAGGCCGATCTCTCGGGCGTTGAACTGGAAGGCACCGTGCTCCTGTCGGAAAACCTTACGCTGGATGGCACGTTCGCGTACAACTCCTCCGAGATCAATGACTTCGAGAGTCCCGACGCACTGAACCTGCTGGGCGATCGCACCATTGACGGCATGGGCAATGCTTTCTCCCGCTATCCCGAGACCAGCGGCACCCTGTCGCTCACCTACCAGGGACAGTTGCAGTCGGGCCGCGACTGGTTCGCGCGCGGCGATCTGATCTATCGGGGCAGCACCTGGATGACCAACGCAAACATCACGGAAACGCCCGCATTCACGACCTTCAATCTCAGGCTGGGAACGCAGTTCAACGACTTGCGCGTCGAGGTCTACGGAACCAACATATTCGGCGAGGAAGGCTATATGAATCTGCAGCTTTTCCCGGATCTTTCGGGCCTGAGCATCAACCTCAACCGGATGATGATGG
Organism: uncultured Pseudohongiella sp.; assembly: GCA_964622925.1. Classification (GTDB taxonomy): domain Bacteria; phylum Pseudomonadota; class Gammaproteobacteria; order Pseudomonadales; family Pseudohongiellaceae; genus UBA9145. Next base: position 10,770 of record CAZUSL010000182.1, read on the forward strand.
CCGGCCTGCTGCCAAGGCCTTCATACGGCATTCGCACCAGTTTCGAGTTCTGACGGCTGCTCGAGGCGGTTGGACCGCGACAGCGGTTCGCGTGCCGCAACGCCTACAACGGCCCGGGAATTGGGTTTATGATGTGCGGCGGACGTGGTTGATCACGGGGGGACGTGATGACTCTTACCCAGACACGAGTGGGACTCGTGGCGGCATTCGTGCTGACGAGTTCGGTTTTCCCTGGAACGGCGAGCGCTCAGGATGGTGCGGTCTCCCTCGAAGAGATCGTCGTGACGGCGCGCAGGGTGGAGGAGCGGCTGCAGGACGTGCCGCTTGCGATTACCGCCTTCAGCGCCGCGGAAATCCAGGCGGCGGGCATCGAGAACCTGGACGACGTGGCGAACCTCACGCCCGGCATGACCTTCTCGAACCTGATCGGCGAGTTTCTTCCGGTCCCGGTAATTCGCAGTATTGCGCCCACGGCGGTGCAGGACCGTGAGAACAACGCGGCGATCTTCGTTGATGGAGTATATGTGTCCGGGCGCGAAGGCCTGAATTTCAGTCAACTCGACCTTGAACGCATCGAGGTGGTCAAGGGTCCCCAGGCGGCCATGTACGGCCGCAACAGCTTCAGTGGGGCGGTCAATTTCGTCACCGCGCGGCCGACTGACGAGTTTCGCGGCAAGGCGGAGCTCACTTTCGGGGACAGGGGGAGACTCACCGCGTCCGGCGCAATCAGCGGGCCCCTGGTGGAGGACAAGCTGCGCGCCCGCGTCGCGATCATCCTGAACCAGTGGGACGGTTCCTACGACAACCAGGTTCCCGACGGTCCGGATATCGGCGGGTTCGAGTACGAAACCGTGCAGGGCAGTCTCTACTGGACGCCGACGGACCAGTTCGAGGCGGCCCTGTCTCTCTACGTTTCGCAGGACCAGATCGACGTGTCCGCCCTGACGTCCGTTTCGGCGAACTGCGAGAACGTCAGCGCGCGCGGCATGCGGCTGGGAAATTACTGCGGCGAACTGCCGAGCATCGGCAAGAATGACCTCAGTGTTCTCACGCGCGCAACCGGGGAGGAACGCGATGTGGATCGCGCCAACCTGACGCTCAGGCTGGACACTGCGCTGGGCCAGTTCTCGGCCCTTTCCGGGTTCTCCAAGGTTGAACAGTCATTCCTTTACGATGGATCCCGCGGCGCCCCGGCGACGACGTTCGCGTATCAGTCGTTCATCTCGCCGTTTCCCCGCGCCTTCGTTCTCGGCACCTTCGATGCCGAACTGCTGCAGATCGGCGCTGGCGATACGACCGAGGAATTCAGTCAGGAACTGCGTTTTACAAGTCCGGAAGACCGGTCCTGGCGCTATTCGCTGGGAGCCTACTTCTACAGCGTCGAGAAGCAGGAAGGCAACAGCGGCGTTGCGGCGCAGACTCCCCGGCCCCGCACGTTTGCGAATTTCTGCCCGTGTATCCAGTTCTTCCCGGGCGTGGGTTTCGCACTGACCGCGTTTCCAAGGACGTCAATAGGCGACCTGGCTTTCCGCCAGTGGTTTTCCGGGCCCAGAGGCAACGCGACAGGCGAGGTTGACCAAATGCTGGAGACCGATGCCTGGTCGGTGTTCGGGTCCGTTGACGCCGACTTTTCCGAGCAGCTGACGGGCCGCGTGGAATTGCGCTGGACGGACGAGGAAAAGCGCAGTCAGGATTTCGAATCGGCCTCGGACCTGATGAATTCCTGGGACTTCATTTCCTGGCGGGCGACGCTGGACTACAAGCCCAGCGAGAACACCATGTACTACGCTTCCATTGCAGGCGCGGCCAAGAGCGGCGCCTTCGATTTCGATACCGAGGACAACGTCAACGGGGAAACGGTTTCCGTCGTGAGCTACATTGATCCCGAAGAGAACACCTCCTTTGAGCTGGGTACAAAGGGAACATACCTGGGTGGCCGTTTGAGCACCGACATTGCCGTTTTCTATATCGACTGGACCGAAATCGTCATCCCGCAACTGTTCAACGTTGACCCAAACGGCGTTGCGCTTACACAGCCCCTGGGACTTGACACCAATGCCGGAGACGCATCGGTAACGGGGGTGGAGGCGTCGTTCGCATACGCGTTCACCGACAACCTGACCGGCAGCCTGGGCTTTTCGCTGACGAACTCGGAGTTCGATAACGCAAAGATCGAGTCATTCGCCGATTTCCCCAGCTTTGCGCCGGACGGCGATGTTTCGGGCAACGAGTTGCTCCGCCAGTCCGCGACGCAGGGGAACCTTACGCTGAACTACCGGCGCGCGTTCCGGGGCGACCTGGAGTGGTACGTTCGCACCGATGTCCTTTACACGGGCAAGCAATGGGTCGGCGCGGCCAACCAGGCGGAGGTCCCCGCCCATACCTACGTCAACCTCAAGATCGGGATCGACGCCGAGCGTTACTCGGTGGAACTGTGGTCGGACAATCTGCTCGACGATGACAAGCCGACAGCGGCATTCCGCGACGTGTGGTTTTCGAATGCCTTGCCTGGTGGCGGGGCCGGTGGTTTCTTCGACACCTTCTTCCCGTGGCGGCTGACGGTTTCGCATCCGCGCCGCCGCCAGGTGGGCGTGACGATGAGGGTCAATTTCTAAAGGACTTCGTCCAGCAGAAATTCTTCCGGATAGCCCAGGTTGCGGGCCCTTTCGATAGCGCGCGCGTATTCGGCGACCGCCAAGGCCCGCAGGGCCCGCAGCGAATCAAGTTCGTCGTCGAGCTTTCTGATCTTCCTGCGCCTGTCCTCGACGTTTCCCGCCGGTTTCTTTTCTTGCGCGCCGTTCTTGTCGTCCGGAGATTCGAGCTTCCTGATCTCATCCTCAAGAGAGCGGATCCTGGCTTTTGCCGAATCCATTTGCCCGCGGACCGATCGGATGTTCTCGATGGCGTCGTATACGGATTGCCCGGCGCGGTAACCGGTCAGAAACGCCGGTTCCGAACTCGCCGGACACACGCGCTCGTAGCCGCCCCCGTTTCTTCCTTCCCAGTAGCCGCTGTCCTGCGTGCAATAGACAGCCAACCCCGACTCGCGCCCTTCCATGTATCGTTCGCGATCCGGCGTAATTCCGTACTTGATGCAGGCGTCGTAGTGTCTGGCCAGTTGCGTCTGGCGCTTGCCTTCCAGACCGTCGTTGCGTCCGACCTCGCGCCAGTCCGCGTTGATGCACTCCGATTCCGACATCGTTGCGCAGCCGCCGGCAATCGAAACCGCCAGCAGCAGACAGCAGAACCGCCAACCGTCTCTGAGATTCGCCTTCATCATCGCTCACTCATGCCAAACGGAGTGGCTAGCCCGGAAACGACCAGGGATCCTCGGCTATCCGACACTCCGCGGAAATTGAGTCATCCGTAAACTTCAAGTTAGCGGAAGTAAGCGCCCGGGAGACCGTGCCGTCATCATCCAGTACTTCAAACGCGAGCACATGGTCCCCTGATTCAGGCGCCGGGCGCAGTCGAACGCGCAGGTCGCCAACGCCGGCCTCGCCACCCCGATCATGGATTCGGATGCTCGCGTCCGTGCCTTCGACGTTTACGGCACAGTGATAGACGCTAACGCGTGACTTTGGACTGGGCACGTCGCTGCCGAACAGCCAGGCGCCCTCCAAATCATGCGCACGTGTCGCGGTTGAGAACACCGTTGGAGACAAGATCAAATCATCCGCCAGCATCATCCTGGTCTCGGTGTTCGGGAAGTTCATGACGCAGTCGCCCGGCTTCTGGTAGCCGACGAAATGATCGCCATTCCGTCGCCAGAAGATCTCGCAACCCTCCGGTAACGTCGTCATGTTCTCTCGCGTGTAACCTGCAAGCTGACTCGGCACATATTGTGAATCCACGACGTTTGGCCCTTCGGCCTGGGGGAACGACCAGATCCTGGTAACGACTTCATCGCGTCTGGCATCCGCGTAACTTTCGTAAATTCGCTGTCGGTACACAGCCGCCGCGTTGTCGCCGGCGCCGAAATACTGCTGTACATACGCAACATGCTCTCCAAACGCCGGCAGATCCACTCGTCGATAAACGAAGTGCACCCGCGCTTCGGGCGTTGTGCCGTCGTCAGCGCTCGCTTCCGCTCGTTCGAAATTGTCGAATTCGCCGTCGAGCAGTTCGGAAAAGTACTGCAGGTCCTCGTCCAGACCAGCGGCGCCCGGCGGCGCAACACCCGATTCGCCGGGTGCGCCGCAGCTCGAAAGCCAAACGGCAATTGGCACCGTCAAGGTCATATTGATCAATGCACGCGCAACGCTCATGGATGTCCCCAGCGTTATTGGGGCTTGCTCACAAGCCCTGTAATTCAACCCACGATATGACGTCGGCGGCGGTCCGATCCTCCCAGCCTTGCAACGAATGCGGTGCGCCGTCGTCGTAGTAACGATACTCCGAGTTTACGGCAGCCGCGTCGAACTGCTTGAGGTAGTCGAGCGGCACCAATCCATCCTCGGAACCCGCAATGGACAAGACCGGTATCTGCAGCTTGCTGACTTCGTCGGTGTGGATAGTCCTGGCTTCGGGACCCCAGTAACTGAGAAACGCGTCGGCGTATTGAAAGAACGGAAATCGGTCCCTGAGATCAGGAGGCAGGAGATCACTGCTGATCATCACCTTGCGGTTCTCCGCAACGGCCGCGCTCGCATGTTCAACGAGCTCCCCGTACGCCTCCTGCCCGATCCAGCCAATCAACGCGTCAGCCATGTTCCGCGTCGGCGCCAGATAGACGACACCTTTAATTGTCGGGTCGTTACGGCTGTTGAGGTAGGTTGTCCACCAGATGCCGCCGGCACTGTGTCCTTCGCCGACGATTGACGAGTACCCTCGACTGGAGGCGAAATCAGACCAGGCGCCCAGGTCTTCGACAATGGTGTCCAACGACTGACTCGTTACGCCGCGCCGACCGCTTACCCGCACGCGCATTGCGATTGCCGAGTATCCTGCCTGTGCCAGGCGGACGCCAAGCCAGTGGTTCGAGCTCCACAACGCATCACCGCTCCAGCCATGCAGCAACAGGAAAATCGGCCTGGAGACGTCCTCGCCGCTCGCTGGCGCGTAAAGCACTCCGGACATTTTTCGCCCCGACGCGGCTTCCGCATCGACGAGATCGGTCGATACCGCGGGTCTCGGCCCGTAGCCGATATCGTCAACCCAGGCGAGCGTATCGGCTATGATCTGGGGCCGATTTTCCGGAAACATATGAGTCACGTTCTCATAAAGAATCGTGTCGACGCGTGAACTTTCCGTTGCCGCGGCCTTCAATTCCTCAAGATATTCGGGATAGACGAAACTGTCCTTGTCGCCCGCCAGCAACAGGATCGGTTGCTGGATTTGCCGAATCAGTCGAGTGTTGTACGTATTCGCATCCGGCCCCCACCAGTCCAGGAAAGTCTCGGCCGTGTGCGAGAACGCGACCTTGACGCCGCTTGGCCAAGGGGGCGATTCGGGTTCGAAATACGTCACGATCCGGCGGTTGGGTTCGCCGCGATCGATCCATCCTTGCGCTTCCCCGATCAGCGCCGCATACGCTTTCCGCCCCATGCCCCCACGCATCCATTCCGGCATGTCTCTCGTGGGTGCGAATTGAATCATTGCCTTCACCCGCAGGTCGCGGCTCCCGGTCATGTACCGGGCAATGCGAACGGCGCCGAGGCTGTGTCCCGTCAGCAACACATCATCGATCCCGTAATCGTCGAGGAAGTCGACCGCGGCCTTGATGTCCGCCACCGCCGTTTCCATTTTTGCGTTCGGATACGAGTGCGAGTGGTTCGACAACACTGAGACGTTCGCGTATCCGGCGTGGGCCGCACCTTCCGCAAAAAATCTCGGTGCGCCTGCATGGCTTATCGGGTGGCCGCCCGGTCCGCCATGGTGGTGCACGAACCCTGCCGTGTATGGGTTCACTCCATCAGCTGGAATCGTCAGAATCGCGGGAACTTCGCGTCCACCGTCCGTGGTGAGCGTGATGATCTGCCGCTTGTAGCCCGGCGCCGCCGAAGCATCCGCAGCCTCGATCCCATCGGCCAGACCAAGCCCTGCAATCGCTACCAGGATGACCCGCAATCTGTTCATCGCCTGCTGTCCCATTTGCTTCGACTTGCCTCATCGTACCATCGGGACATTTTGTAGTTCATATTGTTGAAGAAGGACTTTTGCGAAGCCGTTGCATACTGCTGTAATTGCGTCTAACATGCCACCTTCTTCAGCCAACTGCATTCTATGGCGTCGATTCTCCTGCTTAACGGTCCTAACCTGAACCTCCTGGGGCAGCGCGAGCCCGAGGTGTACGGGCGCGACACGCTGGCCGACATCGAGCAGCGCTGCCGGGACGAGGCCGAGCGGCTGGGCCACGAACTTGCCTGCCGCCAGAGCAACAGCGAGGGCGGGATGGTGGACTGGCTGCAGCGGAGCGCGCCCGGGGCGCAGTATCTGATCATCAACCCGGGCGCCTACGGGCACACCAGCATTGCGCTGCGCGACGCATTGCTCGGACTGGCGTTGCCCTTCGTGGAAGTGCATCTTTCGAACGTGCACGCACGCGAGGAGTTTCGCCGTTCGTCCATGCTGACGGACATCGCCGTCGGCTGCATCAGCGGCCTCGGAGCGCAGGGTTACCTGCTTGCGATTCAGTTCGTCGCGGAGCAATTGCGGGGAAACCCGTGAGGCGGTTCGGATGGACCTGAGGAAAATCAAGACGCTGATTCAGCTCCTGCAGGAGTCGGAGCTGGCGGAGATCGAAGTAAAGGACGGCGAGGAGTCGGTCCGTCTCAGTCGAACCAGCACGGTCCCGCCTGCGCCCGCGGCCCAGACCGTTGCCGTGGCGGCCGCCCCGCCAATGTCTCCGGAGCCTGCGCCCGCGCCGGAACCGGCTCCTCCGGCGCAGCCGGAAGGGGAACAGGTGACCTCGCCGATGGTGGGCACGTTCTACGCGGCGCCGTCCCCCACCTCGCCGCCGTTCGTCAAGGTGGGCGACCGGGTCAACGCCGGCGACGTGCTTTGCGTGATCGAGGCCATGAAGACGATGAACCACATCGAAAGCGAGTATTCGGGCGAAGTGGCCGCCGTCCTGGTGGAAAACTCGGAGCCGGTGGAGTACGGCCAGCCCCTGTTCATTATCCGGACCTAGTGTTTGAGAAGGTCCTCATTGCCAACCGCGGCGAGATCGCGCTGCGCATACTGCGCGCCTGCCACGAACTCGGTATCCGGGTCGTGGCGGTGCATTCCAGCGCCGATACGGAACTCAAGCATGTCCGGCTGGCCGACGAGTCCGTTTGCATCGGCCCGCCGCCCACCGCACAGAGCTACCTCAACATTCCCTCGATCATCGCCGCCGCCGAGGTGACCGGCGCCGACGCCATCCATCCCGGCTACGGATTCCTGGCCGAGAATGCGGATTTCGCCGAGCGCGTGGAAACCTCGGGATTCGTCTTCATCGGACCGCCGGCCAGCGCTATCCAGACCATGGGCGACAAGGTGCGGGCCATCCAGACCATGAAGGCGGCGGGCGTGCCGACGGTGCCGGGATCGGAAGGCGTGCTCGGTGACGACATGGACGGGATCGTAAGGCTGGCCGAAGACATCGGACTGCCGGTCATCGTCAAGGCGGTCGGCGGCGGCGGCGGCCGCGGAATGCGCGTGGCGCACCTGAGCGCCGAGCTGCCGGGCCTCATTCCCCTGACCCGCGGCGAGGCCGAAGCCGCGTTCGGCGATCCGCGGCTGTACATGGAGAAATTCCTCACCCATCCGCGCCACGTCGAGATCCAGGTGCTGGCCGACGCGCACGGCAACGCGATCCATCTTGGCGAGCGCGACTGCTCGATGCAGCGCCGTCATCAGAAAGTCATCGAGGAAGCGCCGGCGCCCGGAATCACGGCGGAGGAACGCGAGCGCATCGGCCGCCTGTGCACGGATGCCTGCCTGGAAATGGGCTACAGGGGAGCCGGCACCTTCGAGTTCCTGTATCAGGACGGCGAGTTCTATTTCATCGAGATGAATACCCGCCTGCAGGTGGAGCACCCTGTCACGGAAATGATTACCGGCCTGGACATCGTCCGGGAGCAATTGCGGGTCGCCGCGGGGGAGCCGCTGAGCGTCCGCCAGGATGAAGTTATGTTCGGCGGCCACGCCATCGAGTGCCGCATCAACGCGGAACACCCCGAGACCTTCGCCCCGTCGCCCGGCGAG
>CAZUSL010000183.1:0-8117 GCA_964622925.1 uncultured Pseudohongiella sp.
ATCGCGGCCCAGACCGCCGCGGTTTTATGCTGGCTGGCGATCGACAATGGCGACCGGGTCGGCGGCCTCGTCTTTTCCGACCGCGAAGAGCGGCTCGTGCGCCCCAAGCGCAGCCGGCGCTCCGCCTTGCATCTGCTCAACCAGGTGTACGAATTCAACCGCTCCCTCGGCGGCGTCACCGGCGGCGAACTGCCTGAAGACTCCGAGTCGCGCCTGTCCGACGCGTTGGGACAAATCCGCAAGATCATGCGGCCCGGCAGCACCTTGTACGTGATTTCGGATTTTGTCACCCTGGACGAACGGGCCGTGCAATATCTGAATCAGCTCAGTCAGCACAACAACGTGGTATGTTGTCTGGTTTACGATGCACTGGAAGAGTCCTTGCCGACGCCGGGGCTCTACAGCATCACCGACGGCCGGCGCAAGGGCGCGCTGAACACGCATAACCGGCGCGCCAGGGTGCGTTATCGGGAGCAGTTCGACGAAAGAATGCAATTGATCGAGTCCGAACTCGACCGGCTGCAGGTCGCCCTGCTGAAGATTCGCACCAACGATCTGGTAGTGGAGCAGATTCGACAGTGGATAGCGCAGAACTCCTGAATCAACTGGCGGATATACATCTGCCGGAACCGGTAGGACTCTGGCCGCCGGCGGCGGGCTGGTGGATTCTTGTCGCGCTGTTGCTGGCGGGTCTTTATTTCGGCGGCCGCAAAGCGATTGCCGCCTGGCGCCGGCGGCGGTTTTGCGCCCACGCCCTGCTGGAACTCAAGCGAATCTACGACGAATTCGCCACGAACGAAACCGGCGGCGATCCGGATGCGGTCCGGCTGCACTATGTGAATGCGCTCAATTCGGTGCTGCGGCGCGTGGCGCTGGCGCATTTTCCGAACGCGGCGGTCGCCAGTCTCGGCGGCGAGGACTGGCTGCGCTTTCTCCAGGCCAACGGCAATTGCATGAGCCTCGACCGGGAACTGGCCGCGGCATTGAGTCACGGCCGATTCCAGCCTACCATTTCAGTCGATGCGGACAGCTTGCATGCCTTCGGCCGGGAGTGGATTCGCTCCATGTACCTGAGTCGGAAAAGCGGCCGGCGGAGCGGCAGCCGCCCGCAGCGGAATCAGACCACCGGCGGTCTGAAGGTTTCGGGTTCGGATGCTTGAGTTCACCTGGCCGTGGGCCTTTCTGCTCCTGCCTTTGCCCTTGCTGGTATACCGGCTGATGGCGCGCGCCCCGCGTCAGGACGCGGCCCTGTACGTTCCCTTCTTCAACATGCTTGAGCGCCTGCAATCGGACAGCGAGAATCTGACTTCCGGACGCATGCTCAATCTGATTTGCTGCATTCTGATCTGGTTGCTCGTGGTGCTCGCGGCGACCAGGCCGCAATGGCTCGGCGAGCCGGTGCAACTGCCTTCCACCGGCCGCGACCTGATGCTGGCGGTGGACATTTCCGGCAGCATGGAAGCCCAGGACATGATCGTCGGCAGCCGCCAGGCTTCACGCATCGATGTCGTGAAAGCCGTGGTCGGCGATTTCGTCGAACGCCGCGAAGGCGACCGCCTCGGTCTGATCCTGTTCGCGGCCCATGCCTATATCCAGGCGCCGCTGACTTTCGACCGCAAGGTCGTCGGCGAACTGCTGGAAGAAGCCGATATCGGCATCATCGAGGAATCGGCGACCGCCATCGGCGACGCCATCGGCCTGTCCGTCATCCACTTGCGCAACCGGCCGGAGAACAGCCGCGTGCTCGTGCTCCTGACCGACGGGGTGAACAACGCCGGCGAAGTCTCGCCGGAACAGGCCGGCCAACTCGCCCGCACCGAAAACATAAAGATCTACACAATCGGCATCGGCGCAGACCAGATTACCCAGCGCACCTTTTTCGGCGCACGCACCATCAATCCCTCGGCCGAGCTCGACGAAGCGGTGCTGACCCGCATCGCCGAATCCACCGGCGGCCGCTATTTCCGCGCCCGGGACGTCTCGGATCTGGTGGATATCTATGAAGAACTCGACCGGCTGGAAACCATCGAACAGGACGAGCAGACCTACCGGCCCACGCGCGTACTGTTTCACTGGCCGCTGGGAGCGGCAATGCTGATCAGTTTCCTGCTGGCGCTGGTTTCGATTCCCTGGCTGTCCCTGTCAGGGCGGGCGATGCTCGCGGAATCCGAAGAACAGGCGGCCGGGGCCGGAGAGGCCCAGGGCGGGTAACTGGCTGTCATGGAAATTTCATCCGCCATTTTCAGCGAATTCCACTTCCTGCGCCCCTGGTGGCTGCTGGCGCTGATTCCCGCCGCGATTTTCGTACTCGCGCTTTGGCGGGTGAACAGCGCGCTCAGCGCCTGGGACAAGGCCATCGACAAGAACCTGCTGCCTTACCTGCTCGACCGTTCGCGCAACGCCGCCCAGCGCACGCCGCTGTTGCTGCTGCTTGGCGCCTGGGTGCTGTCGGCCGTGGCGCTGGCCGGCCCGGTCTGGGAAAAACTGCCCCAGCCGGTGCAGCAACGCGAGGACGCGCTAGTCATCGTCATGGATCTGTCGCTGTCGATGTTCGCCCAGGACCATGTGCCTTCGCGGCTCGATCTGGCCAAACGCAAATTGCGCGATATCCTGGCCCTGCGCGACGAAGGGCAGACCGCGCTGGTGGTATACGCCGGCGACGCTCATGCAGTGATGCCGCTGACCGATGACGTGGTTACGATCGAAGCGCTGGTGCCTTCGCTCAGTCCCAATATCATGCCGCTGTTCGGGAGCAATCCCATGGCCGCCATGGACATGGCGATCGAACTGCTCGACAACGTCGAAGCCTCCGAGGGCAAGATTCTGCTGATGACCGACGGCATCAGCGGATTCGACCAGGAATTGCTGATTACGCGGCAACTCGAAGACAGACCGTACGACTTGCTGGTAATGGGCATAGGCACCGAGCAGGGCGCGCCGATCCGCACCAGCGACGGCAATTTCCTGACCGACCAGCAAGGCGCGATGGTCGTGCCGGCCCTGAATCGCAGCGTGCTGCAATCGCTGGCGAACCGGGTCGGCGGGCGCTATCACGACATCCAGCTTTCGGATTCCGACCTGGCCTACCTGCTGACCGACCTGAACCTGTTGGACGATCCGCAATTGAGCGACGTCGAGGAAGAATTCGACGTATGGTACGAAACCGGCCCCTGGCTGCTGTTGCTCGTGGCGCCCATGGTGGCCCTGACTTTCCGTCGCGGCTGGCTGTTCGTCTGGGTGCTGGCAGCCGGCGTGCTGAGCCTGGTTCCGGCGCAGGATGCGCAGGCCGCGGAATGGTCGGCCTTGTGGCAGACCCCGGACCAGCGCGGCGCGCAGGCTTTCGCCGCAGAGGATCACGCGCTGGCGGCAGGCCTGTTCGAATCGCCCGGCTGGCAAGGCGCGGCCAATTATCGCGCGGAGAACTACGATGCCGCGATTGCCGCATACAGTGCTCTCGATACCCCCGACGGGCATTATAATCGCGGCAATGCGCTCGCCCTTGCCGGCAATTACGCCGAAGCAATCGCCGCCTACGATCTGACGCTGACGACCGATCCGGAACACGAAGACGCGATTTTCAACAAGGAAATCGTCGAGCAATTGCTCCAGCAGCAGCAATCCGAGCAGGGCGAGAGCCAGGAAGGCAATAACGAGAGCGAGCAATCCGACCAGAACTCGGACCAGCAATCCGAGCAGGACCAAGAAAACAGCGAGCAGCAGGACCAGGAAAGCCAGGAAGGCGACGAGAACCAGCAACAGGATCAGCAACAGAACGAGGCGCCGGAAGACCAGGAAAACTCCGAGTCCAACAGCGAACAGAATACGCCGAGCCAGAACAGCAACGAGGAATTCGAGGAACAGCAGTCCCTCGAACAATGGCTGCGCCGGATCGAGGACGATCCCGGTGAATTGCTCGAACGCAAGTTCCGCTATCAATACCGGCAGCGGCAATTGAACGGCACCGCCAACAGTCTTCAGGACGGGGGGCAGATATGGTGAGACAGGCATTGATCACGGCGCTGCTTGCGATTTGCGCCTTGTTGTCCCCGGCCCAGGCAAGCGCCCAGCAAATCGAAACCACGGTCGACCGCACCGAACTCGCCCGCGGCGAAACCCTGACCTACACGATTCGGGTGTACGACCGCCGCCAGGGCATGCAACTCGATCTCACGCCGCTGACCGAGGAATTCGACGTACTCGGCACGCGCACCTCGAGCCAGATCCGCAGCGTCAACGGCGCCGTCGAATCCTGGACCGACTACATCGTGACACTGTTCCCGCTGATCGAAGGCGATCTGACGATTCCCGCGATCCAGGTCAACGAAACCATGACCGATCCGATCGAGGTACTCGTGCGCAACGAGGGCCCCCGCTCCAACCAGGGCAATGAGGAACTGTTCCTCGAACTCGAGGCGAACAAGGAATCGATCTACGTGCAGGAACAATTGCTGTTCGCCATCCGCCTGTATTACACGATCAACGGCATCCGCAATCCGCAGTTCACCGAACTAGAGATTCCCGACACCGTGATCCAGTTGATCGGCTCGCCGAACCAGTACGAGAAGCTGATCGACGGCGTCCGCTACGGCGTTTACGAGAAGCGTTATGTCATATTCCCCCAACGCAGCGGCGCACTTGAAATTCCGGACATTCTCTTCCGCGGCGAAGTCACCGACGGCTCGAGCAATTTCGTCTTCCGCAATCTGAACACGCGCCGTGTCACCGCTTTCACCGAGGGCGTGAGCATCGAAGTGCTCGAACGGCCGGAAGTGGCGCGCGGCAACGATTTCTGGCTGCCCCTGCGGCAATTGAGCCTGGAAGAAAGCTGGGAAGGTCCGGTTGACGACCTGCATATCGGCGACACGCTCGTGCGCACGATCAGCATGCGGGCCGAAGGTCTCGACGGCGCCGTGCTGCCGCCGCTCAACGAACTGGTGGTGGCCCGCGCCAACGTGTATCCCGAACCTTCCGAAATCGAGCGCATGTTCGTCGACGGCAGCATTGTCGGCACACGAGTCGAAAGAAGTTCCATCGTCGTCACCGAAGCCGGCGCCCTGGAAATTCCCGAAGTCGTGATTCCCTGGTGGAACGTGGACACCGACCAGCAGGAGTTCGCCAGAATCCCGGCCACGACACTTGCAATCACCGCGATTGCGGGCGCCACGCCCGCGGAACAGACAATCGCCGGCACCGGTGAGGATCTCGCCGAACTGCTCGCCGCCGGTCCTGTGGTGGATCAGGAGATGATCGACGCCCAGGCCGCGGCGGACACCTTCGAAATCGGGGAAAACTGGCTCAACTGGTTCATCGGCATCGTTTTCGCAGTCGTCGCGGCCTCCCTGTACCTGGCGCTCGTGCAGCCTCATCATCCGAAAATCGCCGGCTTCCTGCGCGAACGCCGGCGCCGGGTCGAGTCGCATTACGCTCCCGAAAACAACGAGGCCGTGGCCTGGCGCCAATTGCGCAGGGCGCTCGCCGGCGGCGATATCAGGGAAATCAGGCGCTGTCTGGTTGGCTGGGCCGACCATCACATCGACACCCGGCGCATCGCCAACATGGAAGATATTCTCAACCAGCGCGAGGTTCCCGAATTGCACGCCTTCGTCAACGGCATCCAGGCCTCGCTGTTCAATATCGCCGCGACGCCGGATGTGTCCGATGCGATCGATGCCCGGGCGCTTGCCCGACTGGCCGCCGACCTGCGCAGAATCAAGCGCCGGCGCATCCGCAAGCGGCGCAAGGCCGCGCGTTACGCCCTCGTTCCGCTGTACCGAAACTGATCGATCCCAGGCTTCCGGGCGGTCTTCCTATTCGCTGTTGTAGAGGTCCGCCACGAGGGTCTGGTCCTGCAGGCGCGCCACTTTCCGCTGGGTCTGCTTGGCGGCGTCGTTGCGCGTGTGTTCGAGTCGGCGCAGATAGATTTCGTCAACGTCCGAGGTGATGTAATTGCCGTCGAAAACCGAACATTCGAAGCGGGTGATTTTCTTGTTGCCTTCCCGGCAGGCGTCGACCAGATCTTCCAGATCCTGGTAGATCAGCCAGTCCGCGCCGATGGCTTCCTGCACTTCGTCGACATTGCGGCCGGCTGCGATGAGTTCGGAAGCCGCGGGCATATCGATCCCGTACACATTGGGGAACCGGATCGGCGGCGCCGCCGAAGCGAAATATACCTTGCGCGCACCGGTATCCCTGGCCAACTGGATGATCTGCCTGGAAGTCGTACCGCGCACGATCGAATCGTCCACGAGCAACACGTTCTTGCCGCGGAACTCCAGGTCGATGGCATTGAGCTTCTGACGCACGGACTTCTTGCGCTGGACTTGTCCGGGCATGATGAATGTGCGGCCGATATAGCGGTTCTTGACGAAACCTTCGCGGTACTTGACCCCCAGCCGATTGGCGAGTTCAAGCGCCGACGGCCGGCTGGTTTCCGGTATCGGAATAACCACGTCGATTTCGTGTTTCGGCCGCAGGCGTTTCAACTTGTCGGCGAGTTTTTCGCCCATGCGCAACCGCGCCTTGTATACCGAAATTCCGTCCATCAACGAATCGGGACGCGCGAAATATACATGTTCGAAAATACAGGGCGTGTGAACGCCCGGTTCCACGCAGACCCGGCTGTGCAGATTGCCGGCGAAGTCCATATATATAGCCTCGCCGGGCGCCACATCGCGCTCGATGTCGAATCCCTGAGAGTCGAGGGCGACGGATTCCGAGGCGATCATGTACTCGTGCCGCCCTTCACGAACCCGGCTGCCGAAAACCAGCGGTCTGATGCCATGGGGATCGCGGAAGCCGACGATGCCGTAACCGGCGATCATCACAATGACGGCATAGGCGCCCCGGCAGCGCATGTGGACACTGGTGATCGCGGCGAACACGTCCTCGGGCGTCGGCGACATCTTGCCGCGGCGTTGCAATTCGTGGGCGAAAACGTTGAGCAGCACCTCCGAATCGGAATCCGTATTGATATGCCGCAGGTCGTCCCGGAACAGATTCCGGCTCAGTTCG
The DNA here is from genome assembly GCA_964622925.1 of uncultured Pseudohongiella sp. Classification (GTDB taxonomy): domain Bacteria; phylum Pseudomonadota; class Gammaproteobacteria; order Pseudomonadales; family Pseudohongiellaceae; genus UBA9145. The sequence continues at coordinate 7,012 of CAZUSL010000183.1, forward strand.
CGGTTGTTGGTGAGATTGCCGTTGTGCGCCAGCGCAAGGCCATAGGGAGAATTGACGTAAAGCGGTTGCGCCAGGGCGGGGCTGCTGCTGCCGGCGGTGGGATAACGCACATGGCCAATACCCATTTGCCCCGTAAGCCGGCGCATATGACGGGGGCGGAATACATCCTTGACGAGGCCGTTGTCCTTGCGCAAGTTGAGCTTGCCATGGTCGCTGGTCATGATGCCGGCCGCGTCCTGGCCGCGATGCTGCAATACCGTCAGGGTGTCATACAGGCAAGGGCCGACATCCCCACCTGTTACAACGCCTACCAGACCGCACATGGATCATTGCCCCTTTTCGGCACAGACCGGCATTATATGACATCCGGAGCGTCGAATCGTGTAAAGAAGTCTGCGAACCAATCCATCAGCGCAAGAACGTAAGGAATCAGCGCCGACTCCCGCCAGATATTGGTGTCGCTCAGGAAGAGGCCCGTCACGAACAGGATCGCGTATATCAGCAAGGCGCCCCAGGCAAGGCCGAAAATTCCGCCAAGCATACGGTCGATAAAATTGAGACCGGCAAGCGACACCACGCTCGTCAAGATGTTCGCCAGCAGCCAGTTGCCGATCACCATCACGCCAAAAAACAGGACAAGAAATGAAATAGCCAGACGCAGTTCAGGCCGTTCTATGAATCCCGCCATCAATCCAGCGAGATCGTCGTTGTACAGCCATAATGCCACCACCGCCACAGCCAGCGTCGCGAGGAAAAGCACGGCCCTGACGAAACCTCGCGCCAGACCGTGGATCAGGGAAAATCCAATAATGGCAAGGATGACAAGATCCGCCAGGTTCAGTTGCTGAATCATGATTGCCTAAAACCTCTGCAGTTCAAACGGCAGGATGACGCCGGTTATGCCGAATTCCTGCGCCAAACGGTCCTGGTAATCCCGCGCCGTGTCGCGTCCGAGCCAAGGTCCGACGAGCACGGCCCGCAGCGGTCCCGGCCCGGTCTGCTGCTCGCGGATATAGGCGCGGTATCCGGCTTCCAGCAATTGCGACAGCAGTTCTTGCGCTTCGTCGTCGCCGGGGAACAGTCCCATCCGCAAGCTCCAGCCGCGC
>CAZUSL010000184.1:0-4969 GCA_964622925.1 uncultured Pseudohongiella sp.
AACGGGGATCTCCAGGTGCTGGGGTCCCCGACTCGCGCGTTCATCGCCGAGATCCTGTCCCACGCCGGGTTCAGCCAGGGTGGTGGCACCGCCCACCCCGCCGTGGTAGAGCAACTCATCGAGGAACGCGCGAATCGGTGACCCCAGCATCTTGAAATCCCAGTTGCGCGCCCTGGCCGGCGTGTTTCCGCTGACGGCGCGGGGCGTCGTTGCCTTGCTTTGCGTCGCGCTGGCGTTGCGCTTCTTCGGCTATGGCGCTATGGATCTGATGGTGTTCGCGCTCGGCATCTGCGCACTGGCGATCTTGCTGAGTTGCCTGTTTGCGGTGGTCATCTGCGGGCTGATCCTGCAGCGACGCATCCAGCGCGAAGCCGGTAACGAATCAGGGCGGAGGGTCGGAAACGGCAAGGCCTTCGAGGCCGAGTTTCCCAACCAGACGGGTTTCAGCCTGCCGCCGGTCGGCCTGTTGCCGCTCGTGCGGCTGCAATGGTCCTGGCAATACCCGGACGGGATCGAAAGCCGCATCCGCATCGCCCCCGACGAGTTTCTCGAAGAAGAGATCACCCCGCGGCTGCGTTGCCTGAGCGGCCATGTGACGCGGCGTTTCGAAGTGTCCGACGTACTCGGCCTGTGCCGTTATTCCTGGCGCGCGCGGCGCGAGCGGGAATGTTACGTGCTGCCGCGCGTCAATACCCTGAAGAACCTGCCGCTGCTGCATTCGCTCACCGCCGAGGACGGCATGCCGCGGCAGAGCGGCGAACCCGTGGGCGACCGCATGGAGATCCGGCCTTATGTCGCCGGAGATTCGGTGCGCGACATCCTCTGGAAGAACTACGCCCGCACCCGGCAGTTGAACGTGCGCCAGCGCGAACGCAGCGTGGCGCACGGCAAACGCATCCTGGCCTATCTGCTTTCGGGGCCCGGCGACGAGGCCGCGGCGGCGGTGGCGCGGGCCGCGCTCGAATCCGGCGCTTTCGGCGACGACTGGCAGTTCTCCGCCGACGGCACCGATACCCCATGCGACGATCTCGAATCCTCGTTGCGGGCGGTGGCGCGTTCCCGCGGTCTCAAGGAGCCCCATGCTGCGGGACTTGAGCGCTTTCTGGCCGCGGCCGATCAGCGCGGCGCCACGCATTGCATCGTCTTCGCCGCTGCCGGGACTGTTTCCGGTCTCGCCGGGTTACGCAGTGGCGCCTTTCACGGCCGATTCTCGCTGGTGCTGGCCACCGACGGCATGGAAGAGCCCGAACGGCGTCCGTTCTGGAACGGCCTTTTTCTGCGCCCCGCCGGGCGGCGCAGAGAGGGCGTCAGCGGCGGTTCAAGCGGGGAATTGCTGGTATTATGCCGTCAATTGGGGCCCACGGTTGAGTCGATCGTCCTGGTCGACCGGGCCACAGGAACCTGCTACGACGACAAGTTGCGCAAGATATAGACAAGAGCATCCGAACGCGATGACGCAATTGGCGGAATTCGAGTCTTCCGGCCGGCAAAGCCTGCTGCCGGCGCTGGCGCGGGCGGCGATTATCGCCGGCAGCTACTGGTTGCTGAGTCTGTCGCTTACGGTCGCCACCGGCTCCCTGGCGGCGGTCGCCGGCTGTATCGCCGCCTGCGTCCTGACCGGATTGCCCGAGCGCGACAATCCGTTCAAGCGGCTGCGAACTGCGGTGATCCTGCTTGCGGCAGCGCTACTTGCGGCCATGGGCGTGATAGCGGCAAGCCTGATTACCGGCAGCAGTGCGGTGGCCACGCTGTTCGGTCCCGTCGCCGCCTTCCATCTGGCGGAAGGCGTCAAGTGGCTCTGTTTCAGTTTCGCCCTGACCGGCGCGGTGCGCGTACTCGCGCTACGCAGCAGCGCAGGCGGCATCATCGAGGTGCTGCTCGTCGCCACCGGCTTCGTCATCATCCTCTCGGCGCATCGTAACGGCATGATCAACCGGCCCTTTTTTCTCGGCGATTTCGCCTTGAGCCGGGGGCTCGATCCAGCCACGATCCTGCTTGCGCTCGGCTGCGGCGCAGTACTTTGCCTGTCGGCACTGCTGCTGGTGGAAGAGAACCGGCGGCGTCTGCCCTATCACTTCGCCCTGTTCGGCCTGCTTTGCCTGTCCCTGATCGGCTATGTGCGGACTTTCGGCCTGCCGACGCCGCAGATGACCGACGATCTCGGCCTCACCGGCAACAGCGCCCAGCGCCGGGAAAATCCCTTCCACGACGGCGAGAACAATACCGAAAACAAGCAGGCGCCGGTCGCCGTCGTCGTCTTCCGGGACGACTACGAACCCGATGGCGGCGCATATTATTTCCGCGAATCGGCCTATTCCCAGTGGAACGGTTACATGCTCGATTTCACCTCGCTGCCGGACATGGACCGCGATCTGATTCCGGCGCCCGGCGCCCCGGCGCGGGAAACCGTCGGCAGCGAGGGCCGCAGGCTCGTCAGCGCCACCATCGGCACGCTGGTGCCACATCGTTCGCCATTCGGCCTCGATGCGCCGATCGCTTTCGAAAATGCCCCCAACCCCAACAATCTCCGTTTCAAGCGCACCTGGGACGCCCATTCGCTCGTGCCCGAATTCGACCTGAACGAGATGCTGGGCCTGCCGGCGGGCAATCCCGACTGGCCGGCAGCCGTGCGGCAGGAGTACCTGCGCTTGCCCGACGACGCGCGCTACGGCGAACTCGCGCGGGAGATCGTCGGCGGTCTGCGGCCGCAATACGCCGCGGATCCATTCGCCCGCGCCTGGGCGATCAAGAACTACCTGGACCGCAACGGCATCTACAGTCTGGCCAACGAACACGCCTACGCCGAAGACCCGGCCGCTTCGTTTCTGTTCGGCGACCTGACCGGCTACTGCATGCATTTCGCGTTCGCTTCCACTTACATGTTGCGCAGTCTCGGCATTCCGGCCCGGGTCGGAATCGGCTACTCCGTGCCGGCGGCCAATCGCGCGGGCGGATCTTCGCTGCTGATCCAGGCGATTCACGGCCATGCCTGGCCGGAAATCTATTTCGAAGGTTACGGCTGGGTGATCGTCGATCCCGCGCCCCAGCGAACCCTGGTAGACATGACCACCGATCCACAAAACGAACTGCAGCAGTTGCTCGGCGACATGTTGCGCGGCGAAGCGGCCTTCGAAGAGTTCCTGCAGGAACAGGCGGGCTACGCGATCGACTGGCGACTCGTGCTCGGCGCCCTGCCGGCATTGCTCGCGGCGCTGGTGCTGGCGGGCTATGCGGTCAAGATCTACAGGCTCTGGATTCCGGCCGCGGCCGGCCTTGCCGCCCAGCACAGGCTCAGCTATCGCGCCGCTGTCGATCGGCTCGCCGCGGTGGGCGTCCGCCGCCGTTTCGGCGAAAGCCGGGAGGCGTTCGCGCGGCGGGCAAGCGCAACCGCGCCGGCGCTGGAAACGCTTACCGCCTGGCACCTGGCCCATGCCCTGGGCGAACGGCCGCCGAGCCTGAATATCGAAGACTGGAGCGCCACGCGCAGGCGAGTCAGCGGCGAAATCAGCGGCAACACCGGTGCCGGGAAAAAGATTCTGGCCATTCTGAATCCGTTTTCCTGGGTACGCGCAATATAGGGAAGATCACGATATGAACTGGGATACGGCCACACAGGCTCAACAAGGCGCTATTCGGAACACGCGGGATATGGAACTCGCGGACGCCATCGGCGTATTGCAGCGCCTGCGCGATGTCGTTCGCGGCCAGGTGATCGGCCGCGACGACGTGATCGAACTCGTCATCATCGCGTTGATCGCCGACGGTCATGTACTGCTCGAGGATTTTCCCGGCTCCGGCAAGACGACCCTGGCCAAGGCGCTGGGCGATGCAATCGGGGATGACCGCGATTTCGAGCACTTCATCGCGCCTTTCCGCCGCATCCAGTTCACCCCGGACCTGCTGCCTTCGGACGTAACCGGCGTACCGGTCTTCGACAGCTCGAGCAACGCCTTTCATTTCCGCCACGGTCCGATTTTCGCCCACGTCGTGCTGGCGGACGAGATCAACCGCACTTCGCCCAAGGTACAGGCGGCCATGCTCGAGGCCATGGGCGAGAAACAGGTCACCGTCGACAATGTGACTTACCCGCTCGACGAACTGTTCTTTGTCATCGCGACCCAGAATCCGCTCGACCTGGTCGGCACCTACCCCCTGCCGGTGCCGCAACTCGACCGCTTTCTGTTCAAGATCGGCATGGAACATATCGACCGGGAGTCGGAACTCGAAGTGCTCGAAACCTGGCAAAGCCGGCGCGACGGAGCCGGCAGCGGTCCGGCGGTGACCCGCGACGAACTCCTCGCCAGCCGCGACGCCATCGACCGGGGGGTGGCGATAGCCGAAGTCGTCAAGACCACGCTGGTCGACATCTCGCGCAAGCTGCGCGCCGACGAGCGGGTGCTGCAAGGCAATTCGACCCGCTCGCTGGTGCTGATGCTGCCGGCCTTGCAGGTCGCCGCCGCGCTGCGCGGGCGTAATTTCGTCAGCGCCGAGGACATCGAACTGCTGCTGCCCCGGGTGCTGGGCCATCGCATCGAACTGGCGCCCGGCGCAGCCGACCTGAACAGGATATTGCATGACAACATGCGCGAACCCATGGAACGCCTGGCCGGCAGTACGCTCGACCGGGACTAGCCGGCCGCGGCGCAGGATTCCGGCCCTGCTGCTGGGCTGGGCGCTTTCCTGCGCCTGGATGTTCGCGATGGCGCAGGATAACGGCGCGCCTGACCTGGGCGATATCGAGATTACCCAGTCCGTTACCTGTTTTGGCTTCACCGATATCCAAAATCCCCGCGCGCTGGAGATATGCGACGCTCTTGAGCTCGAAGAGAACGTCAGGGCGCGGGAACTCGCAGAGGAATGGATTCGCCTGCAGCCGGATTCGCCGGCGGCGCAATTCTCTTTCGCGGAAGTGCTTTACACCGGAGAAGGCAATCTCGCCCGCGCCCTGTTCCATCTCAATCGCGCAGAA
>CAZUSL010000185.1:0-14279 GCA_964622925.1 uncultured Pseudohongiella sp.
TGCGCACCGGGAAATTGACCGGCCATGCCGACGATCGCGATCGCGTCGTCTGCGTTGGGCGCCGGCTGCGGCGGGGCAGGATCGGAATCGGCTTGCGGCGCGGGCTGTGAAACTTCGGCGCCGAGCGCATCGGCGAGTTCCGCGTTGAGATATGCGGCAAGCGTGTTTATGTCCGGAAAATCGAACATCAACGTGTTGGGCGCCACAAAATAACCGTCGAGCGCCCGGTTCACGCGATTGCGCAATTCAACCGCCATCAGCGAGTCCATCCCCTGCTCGAAAAAGCCGGTTGCAGGCGACGGCACGGACGGCAAGCGCAAAACCGCCTGGACTTCCTGCTGGAGAAAGGCGGCAAACACGCTCTCTCGATCCGATGGCTGCGTCTGCCGCAGTCGCGATATCAGATCTGCAAATTCGTCGGATTCTCCGGCCTCCGCATCCGTCTCGTCCAGGAGCAATTCATCCAGCAAGGGCGGCGGGTTTTCCACCGCTTCCGCAAAGGTCGGCCAGTCTATCGCCAACGCCACCGACGTGGCGGGGTCCCGCCGCACCAGCAACTCGAACGCCTTGAGCCCCTGCTCGGGACTCATCCAGGAACTGCCGCGCGCGGCGAGAGTCCCGGCGATGCGTTCACGTTGCTCTTCCGCTTCGCCGATCTCCGACCAGGCGCCCCAGGCAATGGATTGGCCTGGCAGGCCCAGCGCCCGCCGATGCGCTGCGAGTTGATCGAGGAAAGCGTTCGCCGCGGCGTGATTGGCCTGGCCGGGGTTGCCCAATATTCCCGCGGCGCTGGAGAAAAGCGTGAAAAACTCCAGGTCGAGATGCAATGTTGCCTTATGCAGGATCCACGCGCCCAGGATTTTTGGCCACAATACCGCTTCGAAACTGTCCCAGGTCTGATTGCCGAGCGCGGCGTCCGACAATACGCCGACGCTATGGATCACGCCGCCTAGAGGCGGCAGATCTGCGTCCAGCCGTCCCAGCATCGCCTCCACCGAAGCGGCATCGGTCACATCGGCGATTTCCACGCTGACCGCGGCGCCGCGCCTGCGCAGGGAATCGATTTCCTTCTCGGCCGTGGGATCAGGCGGTCGCCGCCCATTGAGAACGATGGCGCCGGCGCCATGTTCGGCGAGCCAGCCTGCGACCGCGCAGCCGATGCCGCCAAGTCCGCCCGTGACGAGATAGCTTCGGTCCTTGCGCAACTGTCCATGCGCCAGCGGCGAATGGGTAAATACGATCTTGCCGATATGCCGTGCCGCGCGCATGCAATCCATGGCGCCGGCCGCGTCGGTGAACGCCCAGCGGGAATGCATCAGGGGCCTGATTTCCCGGTTCGCCAGTTTGTCCAGCATCTGCTTGAGTATGGCGCCGGCCTTGGCCGGGTCTTCTTCCCGCAGGATATCGATCTCCAATATGGAATACGCGACATCCGGACGCGCGGCCGCCATCTCTTCCTCGGTCAGAATGTCGACCCGCGCCATCTCAACGAAGCTTCCGCCCTTGGCGAGGCAGGAAAGGCTGGCTTCGATGAACCCTTCGCTGGTCAGACTGTTCAGCACCATATCCACGCCCGCGCCATCGGTAGCTTCGAGGATTTGCGAACTGAACTCCGTTGTGCGGCTATCGAACACGTGTTCGACGCCAAGCGAACGAAGATAGTCGCGCTTGCGCTCGCTCGCGGTCGCAAACACTTCCGCGCCCATGTCCTGGGCCAACTGGATCGCCGCCAGGCCGACTCCCCCCGCGCCCGCGTGGATCAGGACCCGCTCGCCCGATTTCACATCCGCCAACTCGTAGGAATGCGCCGCCGACATGAACGCGCTCGGAATCGTAGCCAACTCAGAGAGCGAATATCCCGGTAACGCGGGAAAGACCATTTCCTCGACGGTGACGGTTTCGGTTCCGAACGAACTGAGCGCCATGCCCACTACAAGATCGCCGGGGCCCACTCTGGTCACATCCGAACCGACTTCGAGCACCTCTCCGCAGAATTCGCCTCCAAGCGAAGCCCGGTCCAGGCCGATCGAAACGAAAACATCCCGGAAATTCAGTCCGAACGCCTTCAGCGCGACTCGCACTTGCCCCGGTTGCAATTGTCCCGGCGGCAGTTTCACGACCTCCAATGCCTCCAGCGAACCGCCGGCGTCGGGCTCGACTTTCCAGGCCGCGTCGGCATCCGGCGTGAGGCGGCCCGCTATCTCACCATTTCTGACCAGCCGCGCGGCCCGGCGCCGTCCGAACCGGTAGGCGATCTGGTTTTCTCCGTCCGGGTAGAGGAATTCCTCGATCAGATCGGCCGGCGGCACGTCGCCCGCGGGATCCAGATCGATCATTTTCGGTTTGAGATCGCCCGCTTCTCGCGCGATGACTCTGCCGAGTCCCCATAGCGTAGCGCCCGCGAGATGCTCGCCTCGTTCGATCTCCAGCACCTGTGCCCCCCGAGTGACCAGAAACAAGCCATGTTCCGGGGCGGCGTTCGCATCGAGCAGGCCCTGGCCAAGCGCCAGAGCGCTTGCGGTCAACCTGCGAATGTCACCGGCGATTTCCTCCACGCCGGCTTCGCGCCCGTGGCTGTCCTGGGCGGCGAGATGAATGACGCCATGCAGCGGCGGATCTTCGGGCAAGTCCCTGAACAGGGATTTCCAGGACTCCCGCCGCTCGGCCTCGACCCGCACGAATGTAATGTCGCTCCGCTCATCCCCGGACGCTGCTTCCGATTCCTCGCATGCGACAATGACTTGCTGATTGCGCGCCGCCAGTTCCCGCGCCAGACCAGCCGCGATTCCCCCACGGTCCGCGTGCAATATCCAGACGCCCCGCTCTTCCTTCACTTCCGCCGGTCCCGCGGCCAGAATGACGCCGCGATCCGAATTGGACATCTCGCTCGATTCGTCATAGCCCAGAATGGCAACGTTTTCGAAACGGGCATCCGCCAGCGCTTGCCGCCATACCTCGGGCGGCGCGAGAGCATTGTGCGGCCTGCAGGAATCCGCATAGCGCCACCAGCCGTCCAACTGACCGAAAGTCAGGTCCAGCCATTCCTGGGCGCGCATGTTCTCCAGCGCGACCAACTGACCGGAGGGAGCCAGCAACAGGCGGCAATGTTCCAGCGACTCGACGAGAAATCGCGTCGCATGCAAGACATTGGAGGCGATGACGAGGTCGTAGCCGTTGCGTTCGAAGCCTTGCTCGATCGGATCTGCTTCGATGTCGAGGACCCGATAATCGATCGATGCTTCCGCGCCGCCGAAATTCGACTCCGCCTCGGCGAAAAACCCCGCGGAGATGTCGGTATAGACATACTCGTATCTGCCTTCGGGCAGTTCCGGCAACACGACGGCGGTTGCCGAGCCGGTTCCGGCGCCGACCTCGATGATCCGCAACTTGCGGTCGGCGGGCAGGTTTTCGATCAGGGCCGCCGTGGCCTCGGCAAGTATCCGGTTCGCGGATCGGGTGCCCGGGGCCTTCTTGAACAGGTCGGCCGGAGTCGGATCGCCGCTTCCGAACAGCAAGGTGAGCGGGTCCATGTTGCCGCGCAGCACCTCGGGCAGGGCCCCGGCGCTACGCCGAAACAGGCCGATCTCGATCGAGCCGTGCGAATATCTTTCCGCCAGTTTGTCGGCCAGCGCTTTCGGGTCGGCCGGAACCCCTTCGGGCAAAGCGTCTCCCGTCCCGATCTTTACGGTGAATTCCGTGCCCGACGATTCCAGCACGCCGCCGCGGGCCAGAATCTCGAGAATGCGGCGAAAAAGCTTCTCGTGCTCCGGCACGACCTTCAGTCTTCGGGCGAGTTCGGCGGCCTCCACGGAATCTCCGACGTTGCGCTTCCATCCCAATCCGTCCGCAGCCGCCAGCGCATAGGCGCGCGACAACAGTTCCAGATCCGCCAGCAGCGCGGCGCGGTCGGTGGGCTCGACCCCGATCTCCGCCAGATAATCCGAAACCAGGGCGGCGTCCTCATGAACCCGGGCTGGCTCGGCGAGGAAACTTGCGGACAACATGCCCGGCGCGAGATAACTGTCGCGCCAGGCGATCTCGTACAACAGCTCGTCCGCCCCCTCGATCGCGGCAAGCAGCGCGGCCCGCGTGGCGCGCTTCACGGTAAAACCGTCCACTTCGCCGATGGGCTCGCCCTGCAGGTCATACAGACGCAGGTCGGCGGACATCACTTCCTGCGGATTGCCGCTATCCGTTTCTTCCCCGGCGGACCCGGCGCGCTCGCGCATGCGGACATGGCAAAGCATACGGTCGGGCAGCCGTTCCCGTATCCGCATTCGTTCCCATGCAAATGGAAGGAAAGTCGTGGCCTTGTCTTCGGGCTCCGATTCCCGCGCCGCTCCCACTACCTGGAAGCAACCGTCGAGAAGCAGCGGGTGAATGTCTTGCGTATGCGATCCGGGTTCCGCGGGAAATCCGATCTCGCCGAGGGCTTCGCCCGGCCGCGCCCAAACCGCCTTCAGGGTCCGGAACGACGAACCCAGATCGATGCCAAAATCGCGCTTGGACCGGTAGTAGTCCGCCACATCGACCGGCGACATCGCTGCTTTCAGCGCCGCCGGGTCGAGGCGCGCCGCCGTTTCGGGCGGACTGCCGCCGGTTTCAGCCAGTACGCGTCCTTCCGCGTGCAGTACCCATTCTTCGTCGGACTCGCCCTGGCTGAGTATCTGAACGCGGCGCTCGGGGTCGTCTCCCGGCGCTTCGAGCAGGACCTGCAACTTGCGCCATCCGATTTCTCCTCCGTCTTTCTCCTTTTCCGCGAAAACCAGCGGATTGTGCAATTGCAGGTCTTCCAACAGCACCGGCAGGGAATCCTGTTCGTTCGACGCACAGGCTGCCATGGCGCCGTACAGCGCGCCCGGAGCGATGAGCGCGCCGAAGACCCGATGATCCTGCAGCCATGCGGGCTCGGAAGGATGCAGGTCGGTTTCGAAAGTCAACTGGCCCAGCGCCGTCTCATGGCGATTGCCCAGCAGCGGGTGATCGTCGCTCTTCCGCTGGCGCTTCGACACGCGAACCCAATGCATGACGCGCTGGAAGGGGTAGCCCGGCAGCGTGATTCGGCTGCGTTCTTCGCCGGCGAAAAGGCCGGGGAAATCGATAGTCAACCCTGCTTCCCATGCCCTGGCGACCGCCTCGGTGAAGCCGCCGCTCTTATCGGCGTTCGATTCGGCGGCATCCTGCGGCGGACGTTGCAAACTGCTGAGCACCAGCGGTTCTCCGGCCAGCGCGGACGCGGGCCAGTTCATGGAAACCACCGGTCCCAGCACGGCATGGGGGCCGATTTCCACGACCGTGTCCACTTCCATTTCCGCCAGCGTTTCGACGCAGTCCCGAAACGCGACGGGTGCCCGCGCATGGCGCTTCCAGTACGCCGCGTCCATCTTCTCCTTCTCTCCGATCGGCTTGCCGCTGACATTGCTGATCAGCGGAACGGACAAGGAGGGTGGATCGGGTACGATTTCCGCCGCCGCAGCTTCGAGATCGTCAAGTACGGGTTCGATCAGGGCGCTGTGGTACGCCGGACTGCGCCGCAATCGAACGACTTTTACGTCCTCGGCCTCAAACCGAGCAAGCACGGTATCAAGCTGTTCCCCGGGCCCGCTTATCACCTGTTGCGCGCCATTGTCCACGGCGAGACTGAGTTCGTTACCGCCCGCCACGGCGTTCTGTTCGGCCACGGCGGCAGCGACGCGGTCCGCGGGCGCGAATATGGCTGCCATCCCGCCGTCGCTTCGCGTCGTTCCCATCAGCGCGCCACGCGCGGCTGCATAGCGCAGACCCTGTTCGAGACTGAAACCGCCCGCGGCCTGCGCCGCAGCTATTTCGCCAAGACTATGGCCGACGACGACGTCCGGCCGTACATTCAGGCTCTCCCAAAGCGCAACCAGAGCGCATTCCAGCGCATAGATGGCGGGTTGCGTCCAGGCCGGTTCGTCGAGCAGTCCACCGGTATCGCCGCGGCCGAACATCACGTCCAGCAATGAAATGCCGCGTTCTTCGGACAGCAGCCGGTCGCATCGATCCAGGACCGAACGGAAAACCGGTTCGCATTCGTAAAGGGCGCGGCCCATGCCCGGCCATTGACTCGCCTGACCGGTGAAAACGAAGGCAAGTTTGCGGTCCGCGCGCGACTGCGCGATCTGGTCCGCGTTCTCCTCGCCCACCCGTTCTTGCAGTTCCTGCTGAAGCTGGGAGGCATCGCTGAACACCACGCCGGCGCGCATGGCAAAGTGGTATCTGCCTGTCGCGGCAGTCCACGCCAGGTTTGCCAGATCCGGATCGGCAGCGGCGCCCACCGATTCTTCGCCTCGTTCGGAAAGCCAGGACAGGTACAGCGCGGCTGATTCGCGCACGGCCTGGGCGGTTCTGCCTGAAAGAGGAAGCAAGCGGGTTTGCCTGGCTTCGGGACGCTCTCCGACTTCGACTCGCGCCGGAACGGCCAGATCCGGGCCAACGGGAAACGCGATTCGCGAAATGTCGCCGGCGGTTTCACTCGCTCCATAACTCTGAACGATCACGTGTCCGTTGGTGCCGGACCAGCCGAATGAATTGACTCCGGCCAGGGCCGGTTTCCCGGAACGGCCGGGCCAGTCGGTTTTCTCGTCGGTCACGCGAACGGGAATGCGACCCCAATCGATATCGGGATTGGGCACATTGAAATTCAAATGGCGGGGGATGATTCCATGCCGCATCGCCAGGACGGTCTTGATCAGTCCGGCGACTCCCGCCGCCGGTCCCAGATGTCCGATATTGGTCTTTACCGAACCGATCAGCAGGGGACGGTCCGCATCGCGTCCGCGTCCGAAGACTGCCGAGGCGGCGTTCAGTTCGATCGGGTCGCCGACGACCGTGCCCGTACCGTGCGCTTCGAGGTAATCGACTTCGGCGGGAGCGACGCCGGCGCGAACCAGGGCCTGTTGCATGGCCTTTTCCTGCGAACTCGCGCTGGGCACCGTCAGACCCTGGCTGGCGCCGTCCTGATTGACCGCAGATCCCGGAATAACGGCCCAGATCCGATCGCCGTCGGCTTCCGCGTCGCTCAGACGCTTGAGAACGATCAGGCCGCAACCTTCGCCGGCGACGAAACCGTCGGCGGCCGCATCGAAAGTCCAGCATTGGCCCGTCGGCGAAAGCATTCCCGCATTGGCCCGCAACTCTTGCGGGCGCCCGGAAAGTACGACATGAACCCCTCCCGTCAGCGTCAGGTCGGCATCGTGCCTTTGCAATCCCGCGACAGCCTGGTGGATGGCGACCAGCGATGACGAGCAGGCCGTATCGATCGCCATCGAAGGTCCTTCCAGGCCGAGCACGAAGGAAATGCGTCCGATGGCGGTATTCAGGGAGGTGCCGGTTGCGGCGTAAAGACCGGCAGCGACTTCCGCCGTCCCCGGATCTTCGAAGGCCATGTCGCGATAGTCGTAGTTGCTGATGCCGGCGTATACGCCGGTGCGGGTGCCTCGCAACGATTCGGGATCGATCGCCGCGTCTTCGAGAGCCTGCCAGCTCACTTCAAGCATCATGCGCTGTTGCGGATCGAGCATTTGCGCTTCATTCGGGGAAATACGGAAAAACTCCGCGTCGAACAACTCCAGATCTTCGACGAAGGCGCCGAATCGGGTCGCGGCGTTGCTGGAATTGGATGGAGGAAAGTTCGGCCCCGCACGGCCGATTACGGCGCCGGGCGGACCTTCGGTTACGGCGTTGCCGCCTTCGACCAGGAGTTTCCAGTAGTCGGACAGACTTTTTGCGCCGGGAAAACGGCATGCCATGCCGATGATGGCGACAGGTTCGTTTCCAGCGGAATATGAATGATCCCGGGATTCGGCGACAATTGAAATCGTGTCGGATTCCTGCTGAGATAAGTCCCGATTCATTATTCAAATACTCCCTTCCAGCACAAGTTCAATCCTAGCATATGAACATGATTACGCATGACCGCTGAACCGAAGGACGGCGCTTCGCAGTTGCGATTTCAGGCCGATGAGACGCCTCCCGTACCGCTGACGCTCGGACTGGGACTCCAGCTCGGCGCCTTGACGCTGGCCGTCCCGATTCTGATTCCCACTGCGATCATGCGAACCGCCGGTATGGCGGAGTCCGATCTGGCGTGGCCGATATTCGCCGCCGTTGTAATCAGCGGTATTACTACCGCGCTTCAGGCCTTGCGATTCGGCTGGATCGGCGGGGGCCATCTGCTGGTTGCCGGCAGCTCCGGAGCATTCATCGGAATCGCCATCACGGCGTTGGTGGAAGGCGGCCCGGCGCTGCTCGCGACGCTCGTTGCGACCACGGCGATCTTTCAGCTACTTTTCTCGGCCCGTCTTGCCCTCTTCCGACGCATATTGACTCCGGCCGTCTCCGGCGCCGTAATCATGATACTTCCGGTTACGGTAATGCCGTTCGTTTTTGAAATGCTGGAGACGGCGCCGGAAGGCAACCACGATTTCGCCGCGCCTGCGACGGCCGTTGTAACGATTCTTGCGATTCTTGGAGTATCCCTGAAAGGCTCGGCGATTCTGCGTCTCTGGGCGCCGATTATCGGCGTGGTAGTCGGAAGCGCGTTCGCGGCGTTTTTCGGCCTGTTCGAACTGGACCGAATAGCAACAGCGCCGTGGGTCGGCGTTCCACAAGCTGGATTGCCGGGACTCGACTTCGACTTCGGGCCGGTTTTTCTTTCCTTGCTTCCGGTTTTCCTGCTGACCGGACTGGTTGGTTCGATTCGCGCAATAAGCAGCAATATCGCGTTACAGCGCGTGTCCTGGCGCCGTCCGCGGCCGACTGATTTTCGCGCGGTGCAAGGGACGACCACGCTGGACGGATTGAGCAATCTGGTTTGCGGTCTCGCGGGCACGGTTCCAAGCACGACGTATTCCCTTGCCGCGCCCCTGATTGAAATCAATGGCGTGGCGTCGCGTCACATAGCCGTGGCAACCGGAGCGGTTTTCCTGGTTGTAGCATTCATGCCCAAGGCGCTGGCGGTGGTATTGTCGATTCCCGGACCTGTTGTTGCCGCCTACCTCTTTGTCCTGATCACCATGCTTTTCATGATTGGCGTGAGCATGGTGATGCAAGATGGAATGGACTACCGGAAAGGACTGATTGTAGGGTTTTCGTTCTGGCTGGGCCTCGGCATACAAAGCGGCGCCATTTTGCCGGAAGTACTTTCCCAATTTGCCGGTGGAGTGTTTTCCAACGGCATCACGACCGGCGGTCTTTCGGCGATTCTGCTGACCTGGTTCGTGGAGATCACGGCGCCGCGACCCAGCCGCATGGAGACCGGCTTCAGCGTTTCGTCGCTCTCGGAAATTCGGGAGTTTCTGGAAAATTTTTCCGCCGGCAATGGCTGGGATTCAGAAATGTCAAGCCGGCTTGCGGCTGTTGCCGAAGAAACGCTGCTGGCGTTGCTGGGTCCCGATGCGCAGCAAGCTCCGCCGGAAGAAAATCGGCGATTGCGACTGTCCGCGTCCCGAACGGAAAAAGGCGCGGTCCTGGAATTCGTCGCCGGTAGCAGCGAAGAAAATCTGCAGGAACGGATTTCCCTGCTTGATAGCCGGGACGATGAGGCGCAATTGGAAGCGGAAACCTCTCTACGTCTGCTGCGTCACCTGGGCGCTTCCATACGACACCAGCAATACATCGAACTGGATATCGTGACCGTCAACGTGGCATTGCCAAGTTCCGGCTGAGAGCTTTTTGAAGCGACTTGTGCGCGATTTCTGCGGAAAAACCCCGCCCTTGCAGAAACCGAAACAGGCGCTGATGCTCGCGGCTGCCTGGCCTCAGCTCTTCTTGCCCGGATAGCCGCGAATCCACGAGGCTTTCGGCCAGTTCGAGCCATTCCTCGTCCGGTCGGGCGAAGTCGGAAACTATCGAGTCGGCCACGCCCCGGGCTTGCAGGTCCGCGCGTATGTGCAGCCAGCCGAAACCGCGGCGCATTCGCATTCGCACATATTCCTCGGCAAAGCGCCTGTCCGATTGCAGGTTTTCCTCGGCCAGCCTGGCCAGAACATCCTCGACAGACTCCGGTTCCGCGTCAGGAAAGCGATCCTGCAACTTGCGCGCGAGTTCGCATCGGGAATGCTCCCGCCGCGCGAGCAGGTCCATTGCGCGGCGGCGCAGCGCCGTCGCTCCAGACCCGCTCATATGACAGGGAGTTGAATCGGGCCGCCGTCAGGACTTGCGGGAATCCGCCAACACGACGACGTCGTCGCTGCCCGAAGCTTCCCGCGCTTCGAGCTGTTTTCCGCCATCGAGCGTGCGGGCGCGGATCTCGGCCTCGATTTCCTCGGCGATGGCGGGATTTTCCTGCAGATAGGCCGCGACGTTCTTCTTGCCCTGGCCGATCTTTTCGCCCTGGTAGGCGTACCAGGCGCCGGATTTGTCCACGAGGTCGTGTTTCACCGCGAGATCGATCACTTCGCCCAGTTGGAAAATGCCTTCGCCGTACAGGATCTGGAATTCCGCCTGCCGGAACGGGGGCGAGACCTTGTTCTTGACGACCTTCACCCGGGTCTCGTTGCCGACGACTTCATCGCCTTCCTTGATCGTGCCGATACGGCGGATATCGAGCCGCACGGAAGAATAGAATTTCAGCGCGTTGCCGCCGGTGGTGGTTTCCGGGGAGCCGAACATGACGCCGATCTTCATGCGGATCTGGTTGATGAAGATCACCAGGGTGTTCGAATTCTTGATGTTGGCCGCCATCTTGCGCAGCGCCTGGGACATCAGCCGGGCCTGCAGGCCCATGTGACTGTCGCCCATTTCGCCTTCGATTTCCGCCTTGGGCGTCAATGCCGCCACCGAATCGATCACCACCACGTCGAGCGCGCCGGAGCGCACGACCATGTCGCAAATCTCCAGCGCCTGCTCGCCGGTGTCGGGCTGGCTGACGAGCAGGTTTTCGACGTCCACGCCCAGTTTGTCCGCGTAGATCGGGTCGAGCGCGTGCTCGGCGTCGATGAAGGCGCAACTGCCGCCCGCGCGCTGGGCTTCGGCGATGACCTGCAAGGTCAACGTGGTCTTGCCGGATGACTCCGGGCCGTAAATCTCGACGATCCTGCCGCGCGGCAGGCCGCCGATGCCGAGGGCGATGTCAAGTCCGAGCGAGCCGGTCGATATCGCGGGTATCGCCTGGCGATCGTTATCGCCGAGACGCATCATGGAACCCTTGCCGAATTGCCGTTCGATCTGTGCCAGAGCGGCATTCAGCGCCTTTTCCTTGCCTTGGTCGTTTCTGCTGTCTTCAATCATGGTGTTTCCCTTGTCTGCTGATAATTCACAACCGTAGCTGGTTCCATGAGTTCCAGTTGCGCGATGAGTTCAATGCTCCTGGTTATCAGATCAACCGCTACCGCCAACAGCCTAGTCCGATTTCGGAATTTTGCCTGATTTCGGAGGAAAAAACGGGCGTCGGGGCGATGCGGCCGATTACTGTATATTCAACCAGTATATTGGCAGTCGCGGCAAATACTTTAGAAAAATATTTTGCCGCCGGTTCTCAGTCCAGCAGCGCCAGCAATCCTTCCAGCGACGCCAGCACCGCGGCCTCGCGGACGGCGGTCCTGTCCCCGCTGAAATGAAACCTCCGCGCCAGCCGGCGCTGCTCCCATTGCCAGGCTATCCAGACCGTGCCGACGGGTTTCTCCGCACTGCCGCCGTCGGGTCCGGCGACGCCGCTGACCGCGACCGCGACCCGCGCGCGGCTGTTGATGATGGCGCCTTCGGTCATGGCGCGAACCGTCTCTTCGCTGACCGCTCCCGGCCCGCCGAACTCGAGCAGGCTCGCGGGCACGTTCAGCAATCGTTGTTTGGCCTCGTTGGAATAGGTCACGAATCCGCAATCGAACCAGGCGGAACTGCCGGCGACCGCGGTGATCGCCTCGGCCACCCAGCCGCCGGTGCAGGATTCAGCGGCCGCGAGCAGCAATTTGCGCGCGAGCAAGCGTTCGCCGACGTTTGCCGCAAGAGATTCCAATCGGTCGTTCTGAGTCATCAGATAATTTCCCCGCCGGGAAATTTTGCTGCAATCCGGTGAAACGGTCCACCCATCCCGTCAAACCATGTAGAATTTCCGGCTTTGCAACCGGCCCGGACGCGCCCCCCGCTTTGCCAGATAACGCTTCACATACTCCCATGATGCAGCAGTACCTGCGCATCAAGGCGCAGCATCCCGACAGCCTGCTTTTCTATCGGATGGGGGATTTCTACGAACTTTTCTACGGCGACGCGCAAGTCGCCGCGGAGATTCTCGATATCGCGCTGACCGCCCGCGGCAAATCCGCCGGTTCGCCGATTCCGATGTGCGGCGTTCCCTACCATTCCGCCGACCGCTATCTCGCGCGCCTCGTCGAGGCGGGCAAGTCCGTCGCCATTTGCGAGCAGATCGGCGATCCCGCGGCGAGCAAGGGGCCGGTATTGCGCGAAGTCGTGCGCATCATCACGCCGGGCACCGTCAGCGACGAGGCCCTGCTCGATGCGCGGCGGGACAATACCTTGCTGGCGATCTGCGGCGGCGGCGCCGAATCGTTCGGCCTGGCCGGGATCGACGTCAGCAGCGGGCGATTCGTGCTGTCCGAAGTCGACGGCAGGGAGGCGCTGGCGAATGAACTCGAGCGATTGCGCCCCGCGGAAATCCTGTTGCCCGAGATGCTCTCGGACCTGAACGAACATCTGCGGCATCCGGCCTTGCGGCCGCGCCCCGAATGGGAGTTCGAACTCGAAGGGGCGATTCGCGCCCTGGGGCGCCAGTTCGGCGTCAGCGATCTGACCGCGTTCGATTGCGGAGACATGGAGCCGGCGCTGCGGGCCGCGGGCTGCCTGCTGCAATACCTGCGCGAAACCCAGCGCGCGGAACTGCCCCATGTGCAAGGCCTGCGCGTGGAGCGGCAGCGGGACAGCGTGATCATCGACGCCGTCAGCCGGCGTAACCTGGAAATCGAGGTCAATCTCGCCGGCGGCCGCGCCAACACCCTGCTTTCGGTCATGGACCGCTGCGCGACGCCGATGGGCTCGAGACTGCTCGCGCGCTGGATCAGCCGTCCGCTGCGCGACCGCAACGAGTTGCTGCATCGCCAGGACACCGTCAGCGCCTTGCGCGAGGAGTATCGTTACGAGGCGCTGGGGAAACCGCTGGCGGAGGCGGGAGATCTCGAACGCATCCTGGCCCGGATCGGCCTGCGCTCGGCGCGGCCGCGCGATCTGTCGCGCCTGCAGACCGCGCTCGAATCGCTGCCTGCGCTCCAGCAGCAGCTTTCGTCCCTGCAAACCGCGCATCTGCGCCATCTTTCGGCGCGCATCGGCGAGTTTCCGGCCCAGGCGGAACTGTTGCGCCGGGCGGTCAAGGAAGAACCCGCCCAGGTCATTCGCGAAGGCGGCGTCATCGCCGAGGGTTTTGACGCGGAACTCGACCGCCTGCGCAATCTGAGCAGCAACGCCGGCCAATACCTGGTCGAACTCGAACAGCGCGAGCGGCGCCAGACGGGCCTGAGCACGCTCAAGGTCGGATTCAACCGGGTCCACGGTTATTACATCGAAGTCAGCAAGGGACAGTCGGTCGCGGGCCTGCCTGCCGAATACATGCGCCGGCAGACCCTGAAGAACGCCGAACGCTATATCACGCCGGAACTGAAGGAATTCGAGGACCAGATTCTCAGCGCGAGAAGCAAGGCCCTGGCGCGCGAGAAGGAACTGTACGAAGCCCTGCTCGACGAACTCGCGGAATCCTTGCCGGCCCTGCTCGTCTGTGCTTCGGGTCTGGCGGAACTCGACGTGTTGAACAATTTCGCCGAGCGCGCGACCAGCCTCGAATACAGCCGCCCGGTGCTGTGCGGGACGCCCGGAATCGAAATCGGCGGCGGCCGCCATCCGGTGGTCGAACAGTCGGCCGAGCAGGAATTCGTCGCCAACGACCTGTACATGGATGACGAACGCAAGATGCTGATCGTCACCGGCCCCAACATGGGCGGCAAGTCGACCTATATGCGCCAGACCGCCCTCATCGTGCTGCTCGCGCTTTGCGGCAGTTGCGTTCCCGCCCGGGAAGCGTCGATCGGGCCCGTGGACCGCATCTTCACGCGGATCGGCTCCGCCGACGACCTTGCCGGCGGCCGTTCGACCTTCATGGTGGAAATGGTCGAGACCGCGGCCGATCTCGTCCATCAGCACCAGGCTTTCCGGCGTGGCGTTATGCAGGATGGCCGCGGTCTCGACCATTTCCACCATGAAGGTCGAACGGCCGCCGGCAAGGTCGTCGGCGGAGCCGATCCGCGTGAAGATGC
>CAZUSL010000186.1:0-33979 GCA_964622925.1 uncultured Pseudohongiella sp.
TCGGCCACCGCCACCGCCTTGTTGGCGGACTCTCCCGAACCGGTCTGCCCGCAGCCGCTCTCCCCCAACCCGCCGAAACCGGTCTCCCCGCAGCCTCCCTCCCCTGAGCCGGACACCCCAGCGGGCGAGCCGGCCGTTGTCAGGGCGCGCGCCAGTTCCCGCAGCCTCCGCACGGTTTTCCCGCGGATGCCGGGTTCGGCGGGGTCGACGAGACCGATCAACTGCATGCGGCCCCTGAGGTTGTCGAAGACAATGATCTCCTCCGAAACCATGAGCACCGCATCCGGGGTGCCCAGCGGGTCGGGCGGCGTGCTGTGCCGCAGGCGTTTCTCCACGTAACGCACGCAGTCGTAGCCGAAGTAGCCCACCAGGCCGCCGTGGAAGCGGGGCAGTTCCGGATGCGGCGCCACCCGGTAGCGGGCCTGGAATTCCTCGATGAAGGCCAGCGGGTCTTCTACCTCCCGGTCTTCCTGCGTGTCGCCGTTGGACGTGACGGTGACCCGGTGGCCCCGCACCTTCAGCACCGTCCGGCACGGCAGCCCGATGATCGAGTAGCGTCCCCACTGCTCACCGCCCTGCGCGGATTCCAGCAGGTAGGAGTAGGGCCCCCTGGCGATTTTCAGGTAGACGGATAAAGGGGTGTCGAGGTCGGCGAGCGTTTCGAATACAACGGGAACCCGGTTGTATCCCTCGGCGGCCAGCCGGGCAAAGTCATCGTCGGCGTGCATGGGTTCATCTCTTGCGAAGTGCGGTGACCGCGCAGTTCCACGCCGATTGAAGAAGGGGGAAAACGCGGCGCCTGCCGGCCCTGCCATCCGGGCCGGCGTCGTTTCAGTTCAAGGTCGCCAACGCCACCTTGTGATTTGCCGCATGTTCATCGCAAGAGACGGTTCGATTTGCGGAACCGGCGCGCAGACTAAATCACCAGTGATAGAGAATCAACGGTTTGTAGCGGTCGACGGCGTTGTCATTCGGGCCAGTAGCGCTCATCGAGCAATTTGCCCCAGTCTTCGTCGTAAGGGTGAACCTCTTGAACGCGTTGCCGGCCTCGATACAGCGGGCGGCCTTCATTTGCCCACTGAAAAATTGAGCCTTTCAGGTTGTATACCCGGGCAATGCCGCGCTCGCGCAGGCGAGAGGCAAGACGCGCTGAGCGGTAGCCTACGGAGCAGTAGACGACGATGGTCGATTTTCCAGGCTGGGCAGCAATGGCGTGCAGGGCCGACGGCAGGTCGCCGGCACGAATCGCGCCTTCGAGATGGCTGACGTTGAATTCATCGGGCGTTCGGGCATCGAGCAACAGCACCCCGCCTGCTTTGGAAGATGCATGTATGGCGGCGAGTTCCGGGGTGGTTATCGTGGGAACGTTGGGAAAGGCATCGCGGACAAGGCGTATCGTCTCTTGCCATGCCGGGGAATTAGAGAAGGAAGTCTGCGGATGCTGCGGCTGTTCGGCATCTTTTGCCAGCAGCGGAAGTGGCAAGGTAATGGCATACCAGAATGCGAGGCTCGCCCCAAGTGCCAAGGTGGCCGTTTTCATCCGCCGATTCCCGAGTCCCCAAGGCGATATCCCAGCCGCCCAGCCTCTACGCCCATAACCGCTTCCGTAGCGTTCTGCGCTGTCCATGCCACTCGCTGACGCAAGGTACATCGACCGTCCTGGCCGTCCATATGCAACGGATTTGCTCACATGGGTAAATCGGCACCGCGACCGGCATGGACGACAATGCGATTCACACAGTCTCGCCGGCAGTGGCATAAGGATTCACCACCAGCAGTTCATCGAACGTCTGCCCATGCTGCAGGTCTTCAGTCAGCAGAATCGCGGCTCCGGCCTCGACCGCCGTCTCGACGACCAGGGCGTCCCAGTAGGACAAGCGCGATGCCAGGCTCCGACGGATGGCCGCCCGCACCAGCCCGCCATGAAGCTGGCGGATACGTAACGCGCACAATGCGTTCACGGCCTCGAGCGCCTGATCGGCGGCAAGAGGCCGGGCGAGTTTGCGCGTGACAGTCACGTAAAACTCGCTCAGTACCTGTGGGCTCAGTACGTAGTGCTCGGTGTCAGTCTCGAGCAGTTTCCTTGATCTGGACTGTTTTGCCGGCGAATCGTTGTCGTACAGGTAAACGAGAATGTTCGTGTCGATGAACTTCAGCTCAGCGCTCATACAGCTCGTCCCGGGCCCATCTGGCTTGGCCCCTGCCGGACTGGCAGTTTCCGGAAAGATCGAGCAGGCGGCGGACAGCGGCCGCTTTGCCGGACGTCAAGCCGGCGTATGCCCTCAGATAGTCGCGCAGCACCGCGTTGACGGACGTGTTTTCCTGCAGTGCGCGAATGCGGGCGCTACGCAGTACGTCGTCCTCAACGGTGATCGTCAGGTTCATTGGCGAATTCCTTGAATCGGTAACGAACGATTATTACACGGAATCCGTGTTCCACGAAAATCGTGTTCATTCAATCATCTGCTACGGGCGAGTATCGGCACGTAGCGGACACTGGCGTTCTGGTTTCGCTGATGCGGGTGCAGAACCTGCTTATCTCACAGCCTTTGCCGCGGCCTGAATTCCGATCCGCAGAACGTAGCTGGCGTTGGAGACGACAAACCTGTTGCGTTCAATCGGGGTGATGTGGTCCCATTGACGCAAAAGCCGAACACGTTATAGAAATCGCGAGGGCGAGCCCGTTCCCCCAGGCAAACGCCTAATACCGGTTTGGCCAGTGGACGGGTCGCCCAGAACAGTCGGATGGGGAGATCCACGATGACAGCAGTACGGAGCCCGGTATCCGCCGGCAGGATTCTTGTTCTTTCCCTGGCCCTCTTCCTCGGCATGCCCACCGCATTCGCCGCCGAGGTGGAGGAAATCATCGTCACCGCCCGCGCCACGGAGGAATCCGTGCGCGACATTCCCGTGGCGATCACGGCGGTGAACGAAGACCGCATGGACCGATTCGGGCTGGAAGGCTTCATGGACCTCGAAGCCATCACCCCCCAACTCAGCATCGGCCGCGGCGGCAGCGGCAACGGCGCGGCCATCGGCATCCGCGGCATCGCCTCCGCCACCTCCAGTATCGGCATCGAGTCTTCTGTGGGCATCATCATCGACGGCGTCTACATGCCCCAGGCCCGGGCCATCAACGAGGGGCTCTTCGACACCAGCCAGGTGGTCGTGCTGAAAGGCCCCCAGGCGCTCTATTTCGGCAAGAACGCCACCGCCGGCGTGGTCTCGGTGATGACCAACAACCCGGGCGACGAACTGGAGATGAGCGCCCGCATCAACAACGAGTTCGAATCCGACGACCTGACGCTCGAGGCGGTGATCTCCATCCCCGTGAGCGAACAGCTCGGCCTGCGCTTCGCCGCCCAGACCTCCGACATGGACAAGGGCTGGATACGCAACAACGCCGGCGCCGACAAGTACGCCACCTTCGATGCCGCCACAGGGGCGATCAACGTCTGGGACAACCCGGCGGCCAACGGCGAATGGTGGCCGGGCGAGGAAACCACCTATTTCCGCATGACCGCCGCCGGCGACCTGAGCGACCGGCTCAGCTACAACATCAAGGGCAGCTACGCCGAGTTCTCGCAGCACGCCAGCAGCGGCGGCGGCGAACTGTTCAGTTGCCCCACCCTCGGCGGGCGCCAGCACATCAGCCTGCCCGTCGACCCGCAGCCGCCGGGGCGGCAGACGACGCTCTTTGCACCGCACCCGGTGCCGGACTCCGACTGCGAGGTGAACCTGGCGCGGGGCATCAACGACGTTCCCCCCGGCATCGGGGCCGTCAACTCGCTGCTCAACCAGTTCGGCGACGGCGACCTGGGCGAGAAGTTCACCTCCTGGAACATCACGGGCAACTTCGATTACGCCTTCGACAACGTGGATCTCCGAACCATCGTCAACTACAACGACGCCACCGAGCGCTGGGTGAGCGACTTCGACGGCGGCGGCATCACCAACATCTTCGCCGGCGAGCGCAACACCTTCGAACAGTTCGCCATCGAGTCGCGGGCCGTCACCCGCTTCGACGCGCCGGTGAACGTGGTGCTCGGCGCCTACTACCAGCAG
The DNA here is from genome assembly GCA_964622925.1 of uncultured Pseudohongiella sp. Taxonomy (GTDB): domain Bacteria; phylum Pseudomonadota; class Gammaproteobacteria; order Pseudomonadales; family Pseudohongiellaceae; genus UBA9145. The sequence continues at coordinate 4,066 of CAZUSL010000186.1, forward strand.
ACCGACCGCTTCTTCGACCAGGACGTGATCTTCGCCTTCCTGCCGTTCCCGGGCTGCGTGGCCGGCACGGCGACGGTGTGCGGGCCGGAATGGTCGGGACCGCTGGTGGATTCGGACGACCAGTTCACCGCCTATAACAAGATCTCCGAGACCGACGGGGAGACCTGGTCGGTCTATGCGGAATTCGTGTGGAACATTGCCGAAGACTGGGAGCTCACCGCGGGGGCGCGCTATATCCACGAGACCAAGGATTCGTTCTTCATCCAGCCGTACGTGTTTCCCTTCGTAACGGGGCTGTTCATTCCCCACGACCCCAACAACCTACTCACCACCGCCGCTGCCGACCAGACCTTCAAGAACCTGATTCCGGAAGCGACGCTTACCTGGACGATCAACGACAACGTCACCGCCTATGCGGCGTACAAGGAAGGGTTCAAGTCGGGCGGGTTCTCAAACAGCGCAATCCTGAGCAACCTGTCGCCGCCGCTGGTGAACGGCTCGCCCTGCATCCAGCCGCACCTGGGCGGCACCTGCCCGGGCGCCGGGCCCGGGGACGACATGGTGTTCAGCGACTTCGTCTTCGACCCGGAAGAGAACCGGGGCGGGGAGATCGGCATCAAGACGTCGCTGCTGGAGAACTCCATGCTGGCTACGGTGGAGGTGTATTACTACAAGTTCAGCGACCTGCAGGTGGACTTTTTCAACGATGCGCAGTTTGCGTTCGTGACCTCGAATGCGGGGGGATCGGAGACTTATGGGGCGGAGCTGCAGGTGGACTGGGCGACGCCGGTGGAGGGGCTGGCGCTCAGCGGGTCGTTCGGGTGGCTGGAGTCGAAATTTACGGAGTTTTTCCAGTTCTGCCATGGGGGGCAGACGCCGGCGCAGGGGTGCGGGCCGTTGCAGCCTGGGCAGACTGAGACGGATTTGCGGCAGAACCTTGCGGGGAATACGCGGCCGGGGGCGCCAAGGTGGTCGGGTCATCTGGTGGGGAATTATGAGCGGCCGGTTGGGAATGGGTTGATGCTGGGGCTTACGGGGAATGTGCAATACAAGAGCCGGACGCATTTGAGTGCGGATATTCCGTCGATTACCTATAAGTCTTATGCGACGATTGATGCCAGTATTCGGTTGGGGACGCAGGATGGAAGGTGGCAGCTTGCGTTTATCGGGAAGAACCTGACGGATAAGCTGGCGATTCGGGGGGCGGGGGATGTGCCGTCCACTGGTGGGAATACTGGGACGCCAGAAGGGTTTCTCGGGGATCTTTCCGGGGGGACTATTCGGCCTCGGCAGTATGAGGTGGAGTTGAGTTGGCGGTTTTGATGCTAAATTTGAGTTGGCCTGACACGCATTGAGGGAGTTATTCTCACTAGGCCGCTTGACGACGGTGACGACAACATAGCGATGGGTAGGAGCTGCCAACGTATAGTAGCTTTCCGCCCGGAACGATTTGCGAAAGTAGCGAGCCGGTCCGGTTACGGTTTCGAACGCACAAAAGTTTCGATTCTGACGTGAACCGCGTAGTCGCTGTTGATTGGTCGGGTGCCAAGTCGGGCGCAGCTTCCAAGATCTGGCTCGCTGAGGTACGTGACCACCGCCTGACGCGCTTGGAGTCGGGACGCGGTCGTAGGGAAATCGCCGAGCATTTGATCAGCGAAGCGTCTGCGAACCCAAATTTGGTCGTCGGCCTAGATTTCGCGTTCTCTTTCCCCTATTGGTACGTAGAGACGTTGGGCCCGAAGTGTGTAGAGGATCTTTGGGAACTCGTAGCGGAGGAAGGCGAAGATTGGCTACTTTCTTGCCGACCCCCGTTTTGGGGGCGGCCAGGGAAACGCAAGCCAGATCTGTCCGAATACTTCCGGGCAACGGAGCGCGAAGCGTCGAAATCCAAGGGGTCGAATCCTCAGAGTGTCTTCAAGATTGGGGGAGCCGGTGCGGTTGGGACCGGCTCGATCCGTGGAATGCCTCACTTGGCGATACTCCGAAAAAACGGCTTTTCGATCTGGCCGTTTCACAAAGTCAAAACCCCACTGTTACTCGAGATCTATCCACGATTGCTCACCGGCTCAGTGATTAAATCAGATTTTGACGAGCGAGAGGCATATTTGGCGAAGTACTACCCGGAGATTGATGACACATTCGCATGCAAAGCCGCATCATCCGAGGACGCCTTTGACGCGGCGGTTTCAGCCCTAGTCATGAGCCGTCACTTGGACGAAATTCCTACCCTTGTCGCATCCCGAGATGATGTATACGCGCTGGAGGGCAAAATCTGGTGGCCCCAAGAAATCCGGGAGGCTGACCCCAACGCAGGTCACACGACTGACAGAAGGCTTGACTGCCCGTTTTGCGACATACGCCAAGCATCCGTTGTGGCGAAATCGCGGCACGCAGTAGCCATTGAGGATCAATACCCCGTGAGTCGTGGTCACACGCTTGTTGTCCCCAAGATCCACGCGGAATCGCTATTCGGCCAGAATACCGACATCCAATGCGACCTATGGTGCCTAGTGGCCAGGGTGAGAACTGAACTTAAGTCCCGATTCAATCCTGACGGTTTCAATGTGGGGATCAACGACGGACGGGCGGCTGGTCAGACTGTGGATCATGCGCACATCCATGTAATCCCTCGATACAATAGGGACGTGCGTGATCCTCGAGGTGGCGTTCGCTGGGTAGTTCCTGAAAAGGCGATATATTGGGACCGATGAACGCACGAAAACCGCCTACCGCCAACGCGCAACTGTCATTCCTACGCTCGCTCCAGCGTATCTTCGAAGAGGGCATGTTCAGCTCTAGCTACAAGTTTGCGCTTCTCCATGCGATTGCCGACCTTTGTCTAGTGAAAGGCGACGACAATGGTGCTGAATTGGAATTGACTACTTCTGAAATTGCAGAACAGTTTGTTCGGCTGTATTGGCCACAGGTCGTGCCTCTCGCCGCAGGAGGCAAACGAGGGATTCTAAGCCAAAACAAAGGACAACAAGCGAGGATTGTGCGCGAAATTGCCGAGCAGCGTGCGCACTACAATGGATCATTGGCCAAACTTGAGAGAAACTCGACTGACTGGGAAAACGTGAGGGAGAACGTCGAGAAGACGGTGAAGAAACAACCGCTTTGGAAATTGCAGAAAGTCGGGGAAGCACCGTTGAACTTTCTCTACGATAAAGTCGATGACGGAGACGCAATTCGGCTAAAGTCAGGGATCGCCTACTGTTTCCGAGCGTTCTATCCCATGATTGTCGACATGATAGAAGTGGCGTGGTCCCGATTTGTACAGGGAAGGAATTCACGGTTGCTAGGTCAAGTAGTCGACCTGCGGTCGTTTCTATTCGGGTCTCAACGCAATTCTCTGGCCAAATACGGGCCTCTACTTAGCGAAGTGCAGCGTGGGCGTTGCTTCTATTGCAACGACAACATTAAGTCGGGGGGACAGGTCGACCACTTCATTCCTTGGCGACGATACGCATTGGACCTTGGCCACAATTTCGTCTTGGCCCACAAGAGGTGTAACTCGAGCAAGTCTGATCGCCTTGCGGCGGAGGAGCACTTAAAACGGTGGACCAAGCGAAATCGTTCTCATAGAGACGAACTGGAGATTGGTTTCAATGAACACAACGTCTTGCACGATTTGCCGGCAACTTATCAGATTGCGCGCTGGGCCTACGGCCATGTTCATCGGGCGAGGGGACAGGTCTGGGTCCAAGACAAGGAATTGAGAACAATTTCCGACGATTGGCGGAAGATACTAAACGAGAGGCCGGATGCTCTCACTCCAACAAATGGGTGAAATAGTCGTACACTGAATTTGTAAGATTGGCTGCTTATCTCAGATGTTCTTAGGAAGCTTACTGAACAAAGGAGAGAAAAGCTCCTTGCGTCTGAAACTATTCCCAAAGATTGACATCGACGGTTTTCGACGCAAATGAGTCGATTAAGTTAACATTTTATCAGCTTGGCAAGCTTGGTCCTGGCTGCTACTTGAGTGACATACGCCTTGACTATCTGTTCCAACTTACTATTTGGAGTATACCTAGCCGGTGTTACGTGATGAACACGCCCTTCCTGCAGATATTTTTCTGCTCCTTGGCGAGCACCTTTTGTATTCGGCTTGTAGACTGCAATTGATAGCCCTCCTAAATCCTTAACCATACGAAAGTAAGGCACATCTGTGACGCCGTCTCCTATGTAGACCATGTTTTCGAAAGGAATTGGTCGATTTTCTCTAGCGATGTAGCTGTTGATTTTCGACTGATCGCTTAAATCGTGAGCGTCTTTGTTGATTCGAAATAAATACTGGGTTTTAGTTGTGTAGTTAATGGCCAACGCAGGCCAAGTGGCCGTTCCATTCTGGTCAAATATGAATTTTGATGCATATATCTTGGTGAATTTATTTGCAATAGGAGATCCAGCGATGATCTCCTCGTTTCCTGACGATACTAGATAATGTTCGACTCTAATGTCGAATTGATCTCCGATGACTCGTACTCTATCGAACCAATCATCGACACCGTCGAATAGAGCAATGTTTCGTCCGTGCTGTTCGAAATCCGTACGCCTAACCGGAACATTGGCTGCATCCGCTTTTTTTAGCATTAGGTGCATGTAAGTTAGGACTTCATCTGCTTGATGCTGTTTCGCTAACGTTTTGGTTTCGGCCCAGAATTCTTCGGATTTGACGCCGATATTGGGGAGAAATCGATGCTCTTGCATATTTCGAGGAGCAAGCGTTCCGTCAAAGTCATAGATTATTGCCATCTTTGTTCGTTTAGCAGGCATATCGTGTCTCATAATTATTTGTTAGAAACTATCTGTTGCTGGCTAGCTCAGTTCTTGTCAACCACTAGCCGCTATAAGCTGGTGGTTGTCCTCCTCGGAGTCCACAGATCGAGAGAAATTAAGTCTAACCGAATCCAGCTTGTTACAATACCGGGGTCGAATACAGATGCTGAATCATTCCGGTCAAGCGGAAATGCCGACCCTAGAAAGGATGGGGCGACGAACACGACAAAACGATACTTATCTGAGTTTAGAGAAAGGGCCGTTCGCTTGGTGACGGCGGGGCAGCACGACAGCCAATCAGAATGGCCCGAGATCCTATCGGTGTCGGAGAAGCTGGGCTGCAATCGGGAAACCTTGCGTCGTTGAGTTCGCCAGGATCAGCAGGACGGCGGATGGCGCGAGGGAATGACGACGGCAGAGCGTGCGCGTCTGAAGGCGCTGGAGAAGGAGAACAGGGAGCTGCGTCGGGCCAATGAGATTCTGAAGACAGCATCGGCTTTTTTCGCCCAAGCGGAGCTCGACCGCAAATTGAGGTGATGGTCTCGTATATCGACAACCACCGGGATCGATATGGGGTCGAGCCGATCTGCAAGGAGCTGCCGATTGCCCCGTCGACCTGCTACGACCACAAGGCGAGGCAGCGTGATGCTGAGGGTCGCTGTGAGCGCGCCAGACGCGATGGGCGGCTGATGCCGGAGATTCAGCGCGTGTGGGAGGAGAACTTCCGCGTCTACGGCGCCCGGAAGATCTGGCTACAACTGAAGCGGGAAAGGGTTAACGTGGCGCGCTGCACGGTGGAGCGGTTGATGAAAGCGCTGGGCCTTGAAGGGGTTAGGCGCGGTCGTCGTCGAATCACCACGATTGCGGACAAGGCGGCGGACCGGCCGCGGGACGCGGTGAATCGCGATTTAACGGTGCCCGGTCGAACGCGCTGTGGGTGGCCAACCTGACCTTTGTGGCGACCTGGCGGGGATTCGTCTACGTCGCCTTTGTCATCGATGCCATTGACCGGCGCATTGTGGGCTGGCGGGTCTCGAACTCCTTGTGCACGGACATCGCGCTCGATGCGCTGGAGCAAGCGCTGTACGAGCGCAAGATCGGACGAGGGGCACTGATTCATCACAGCGATATGGGCGTCCAATATGTGTCGATTCGCTACACCGAACGGCTCTCGGAAGTGGGCATCACGCCTTCGGTTGGCGGCGTTGGCGATTCCTACGATAACGCGCTGGCCGAGATCGTGATCGGGTTGTTCAAGACGGAGTTGATCCGTCAGCAGGGGCCGTGGCGGAATCTCGAGGCTGTGGAGTTCGCAACGCTGAACTGGGTAGACTGGTTCAACAACCGACGTCTGCTCCAATCGAACGGCGACCTGCCGCCGGCGGAGAAAGAGACACTGTATTTTCAGCAACTGGAAGGGTCGGCTGAGGCAGCATGACCCTAACGAAACAGCCTCCGGCAAACCCGGGGTGATTCAGGTGGACGATGCCCACCGATACAGTTCACCTCTGACTCGCCGGTCTTTCACCCTTCTGGTATACATGATTTCATTCGTAGGGTTGACTAAGCGGTTCACAATCACCACGATTGGATCTTGACAAGGACGACATTGCGACACGATTTTGGCCACCGCTTGAGATGGCTGGCCTATACTAAGCGCATCGATTTCGCTGCCGACGAGGACGCCTGAATGAGCGGAAGTAATGGCAATGGTGGTGGGCCCCTTGACCCTCCCGAGCTGAATTGCAGTACGTTGAGCTTCAACACGACGGTCAATTCGCCTAATCCAGAAGTCGTTCCGGCAATCGAGATCCGGCAACGATTGGAAATTCGCCTCCAGGGGAGAATCGTGGTTGTCGGAATTCCCGGATCGCAAGACATACTTGGATCCATTAACCACACCAATACGCTTAGACTGATCGAGTGCATGGGAGAAGGCCACGAATACGTCGCCATTATTCGAGAAATCCAGGATGGGCTTGTGCGAATACACGTCCATAGCAGATAGTTTCGAAACCTCGTGCATGTCGTCGGCGGAATCTATCGGGAGATATGCGTTTTTCCCGAAGACGATGTGATTTTCGGAAGCGGTGGGCGCGCCGCCGCAGCATTGAGCGACCTGTGCCCCGACGTTTCACTTTCTGCGTTCGTTGGCGACCGGTACGGGAAAGTCGTTGAGTACCACGCATTGGAGTTGTGGCATTCTCGGTTAAACGCGTACCCGACCGGCGAGACGCTGTCGTTTCGCTATCTACATGGATTGTCCAGACCCGTAATTGATCCAACACCGGTTGCTCAATCGAGCATAGTCCCGATAGAGGTTTCCGACGATGTCGTATTGCAGTTTGGCATGCTTGAAGGGAAAGCGAGGGTACACGGCAACCGCGTGATTTATGATCCACAGAACCCAGTTAGACCTGAGAAGTTTGACTGCGTCAATTCCAGCGCGAAAGAACTGGCGTATGTTGTAAACGCTTCCGAACTTCAGAGACTGACGAACTGCCGAAGTATAAGCGACGCGGCAACCCGATTATTGGCACTTCAAAGCGTGAACGTGGTCCTGGTAAAGCTGGGCGCTCAAGGCGCTCGCGTCTACAGCAATGAGGCTGTAGAACCAGTGCCGGCCCATGCAACCGATCATGTTTGGCCAATCGGTTCCGGTGACGTTTTTACGGCGGCATTTGCCTATTACTGGGGGGTACGACACATCTCTCCAAAAGATGCTGCACTGTTTGCATCTCGCGCAGCCGCCAGATATTGCGATGGTAGGAGGCTACCGCTGATCTCCGATGACCTCGAAAGCGATGATTTTCCGTATCGCGCAGTTCAGTTGGAACGACTACCGCGCGAAGCCATGATCTACCTTGCAGGCCCGTTCTTCACGATGAGTCAACTGTGGATGGTAAACGAAATCAGGGAAAATCTACGCAACGGGAACTATGGGGTATTTTCCCCCTACCACGATGTCGGACTGGGAAGCGCCGATGAGGTTGTAGGAAAGGACATTGATGGAATCGAGAACTGTAATGCCATGCTGGCCATATGCGACGGTATCGATGCCGGGACGTTCTTCGAGATAGGCTATGCCGTAAAAAGAGGCATCCCGGTAATAGCACTTGGGCAGCAGACGACCGAGGAATCCATGAAAATGCTGGTAGGAACCGGCTGCAAAGTGTTTCGAGATGTTGCCAGCGCCATCTATCATGCAAAATGGGCGGCGCTATCTTGAGCCGTGTTGCATTGCTGCTGTCAGGTGGCATGGATTCGTTCGCATTGGCCTACCGGGAGCGACCTGCGTTATCGATCCATGTCGACTACGGTCAGCTTCCGGCAATCGCTGAACGGGCAGCCGCCAGATTGATTGCGGAACGTCTGAATCTTCGTCTGATCGAAATAGAGGTTGACTTGAAAAGTGTTGGCTCGGGCGACCTGCACGGTACGAAACCCGTAGGCAAAGCGCCAGCGAGTGACTGGTGGCCTTTCAGAAATCAAGCGCTCATTACTGTGGCGGGGATGAGTGTAATCTCCCATGGTGTCGACACGTTGATGCTGGGTACCGTGGCGTCCGATCAGGTGCATAAAGACGGGACGCCGGAATTCATCGAAAAAATGAGCGACCTAATGTCCATACAGGAAGGACGAATGCGGGTCGAAGCGCCATTCATGTCACTATCGACCGTAGAATCGGTTCGCGAATCGGGTATCCCGTTTCCGCTGTTGGCGTGGGCGTACTCGTGTCACACCGGTAACATTGCCTGCGGACATTGCCGAGGCTGTAGGAAGCACAGGGAAGTACGTGAGAAATTGGGTTTTGCCTGAACCGCTTCCCCGCAGTCCGCAAGCCTTGCCTGGACCGTGCTCGGCGAGGGTTTGCGATTCGGAAGATCTTTTCGCCCTACCTAGGGAATTTGCCAGTCCGGTGATGGACATTTTGGACGCCCTGCAGAGACGTCAGTCGCGGCGTCAATTCAATGCGTTGACGCTTCAGGAGATTTCCACCCTGCTTTGGTTTTCACGCCGCAGAGTTGCCGATTTCCCTCGTACAGCTTTGGGTCGGTACCCCACCGCCAGCGCTGGTGGACTAGGCAGCGTGCAAATGATCGTTCTGCAACCCGGCGCAAAGGCTTGGGGCTACGAGCCCAAAGGGCACCGGGGCTACTACGTTCATGCCACTCCAACTTCTGCGCGAAAGGTGAGAGAACTCTCGAAGGCGTTTTTCGATACAACGGATGCGACGCTGATTTTATACGCAGCTAACCGGGACTACGTTGAGTACTATTATCATGAGCCGGAATCGTTGCTTCTGAGAGAATCGGGCGCGCTGTGCGCAACGATGCAGTTGCTCGCTGAGCCTCTTGGCCTTGCTTTCTGCGCCTTAGGGACCACCGCTGGCCAATGGCTCGACCTTGTTCTCGACCGTGGCAACAGGAGCCTAATTCCTCTTGGTGCCGCTGCGGTTGGAAGAAGGTAGTCCGCAGCGACTTTTGATAGTCACGCCACGGTCCGTCAGCATTTTTCTAACAGTGATAGGCGCGGAGCGCATGTCTCTCCAAATCTGGTGATCCAGCACGCCGGCAGGAATACCTAGCGCGTTTGATAGCGCAAGGTACTTGTTCTCCATTGAAACATAATTCTTCTGGATGTCATCGTCCGGCGAAAATATACCGATTAATACCCCGGCTCGATGCACATGAATATCGAGAATCGCGACATCATTCGCATCGGCCCAGTTGCGTGCTATCCATGACGCAGTCTTTAGGCCGATACCTTGGATGTTCGTTAGTGCGTTTCTGAGCGATGTGCCGCTCGCACTCTCCAGGTCCAACGACGGTAAGACTCTAAGAGCGTTCGCCACGTACCTCGCCTTCTGGCTTGGAAATCTATACTTCGACGATTTTCCACCAATGGTGAGAGGTTCTCTAAGTAATTTTTCTAGCGTGACGGCTGAATAGGTGCCGGAAAACACGCCCCTACTTTTCAAATGCTCGAAGGCAGAGACTCCCAATTCACCCTTGATTCCGTGGCCTCCTAAAATGCAAGCGACCACCTCTTCTTCGAGGCTGTTGCCCAGGCGGCACCGATCAGCATTTTGATTAGGGTTGTTTGCCATGCACACGAATTTCCAGAACGCAGGAGTGAACGGCTCGTTGACCAGTCCCCAGGAGATCCCAGGCAATACCGTTTGATCGGAATCCGGGATGTCGTAGTGAGAATTGCTGTCGCTGTCGAAGTGACGTTCAACCTGCATCTTTTTCTGCCTCCTCACGTAGCCATTCAGCGATCAACGCCCTCTCTTGGGGTGTGATTGCGCACAGCCGATTCTTCATGCGATGGATGCGTCGTTGAATGGTCTGACGTTCTCTGAAATTTCCCCCAAGATACCGGTAGTCGTGAAGCTCGTTAGGGCGGTCATAGTTGAACCAAAGAAACTCCTGCCTTACGCCACGATGAGTCTTCGCGAGGAACTGATGAGTGTTCCAAGACGACAGCACGTCGTTGTATAAATCGTTTTCATATCCGGAGATCATCACACTTGCGTTTATTTGGCAGATCACCTTCAACAGCTCAACGTGGGCTTCCTCGGTCAGGTCGTACTTGTACAAGCGTTTCTTGCTGCGAGTGCGGGGCAGATAAGGCGGATCGCAGTAGATGACTTCATTCCCCGTAAACGGAAAGTCCTTCAGGAAGGAGATGCCGTCGCCATGGACCAACTCCATTGCGGGGTGTTTCATCGCGAGCTTCTCGCAAACAGCAGAGTCGATCTCAATGCCGATATCTCGCTTGGCAGGTCGTTTCGCCCTGAGAACCGCAGCTGATCCCAGAAAAGGCTCGATATAGATTTCATGAGGTGGCAAGAGATTGACAATCTGGTGATACGTCTTTGATTTCCCCCCTGGGTACCCCATGCGTGCATCATCGTCAGTTCTGACGGTGATGTCAAGCGCAATAACTACCGGATGCTGGACGACAACCGGCCAGCCGTCCTCTTCTCTCAGAGCCGAGTCGTCAATCGGCGAGTAATGGGCAAGAAATGCCGTTCGTTCCGAGTCGGTTCGACCTCAACGGCCGATCTTCGTGAACGGGTGGGGTTAGCCGCAACATTGCATGTGCGGATCGGTGTTGGCGATATTTTCCCGTACCGGAGACGTAACAAGAAATCCAACGCCACTTTGGCGTAGGGAAAGGCGATCCGGGCCGGTTTTTCGGATTTCAAAGACACTTCCCCCAACCCCCGTTGTTTGTCAGCGTGCCGGGGCAGCACTCGGCAACGCTCAGGAGGTGTCCAGGCGGGCGGCGACGGTGCGGAACAGATCTTGATGCGGGCAGGCGCTGGAGAGCATCAATCGGATGCGGCGCGTGTTGCGCAGCACCACCGCGCCGATCCTCAACAGGGTCAACCGGATCCGGTTCGGGCTGGCGGTGGCCAGTGCCGTGTTCGACAGCGCCAGCCGGCGCAATCCCTCGATCAAGGTGTAGGCGAGGCCCGAGAGCAACTGCCGGAACCGGTTGGCCAAAAGCGGTGACAGGAGGCCCGGCCGGCGAACAGGTGCAGCTACTGGTTTTTGATCCGGTTTTCCATATCGCCACGGGCACAGTAGATCCGGTCATAGAGGTAGCGGTCGGTCTGCTTGAGGTTGGTGACCACGAATCGGGGATTGGGGCCGAGCACGTTGTGCTCCGCCTTGACGATCGCCCTTCGCGCGCGGTCCCAGGTGTACGCGCCGTAACGGAGGCTGCCGAACAGCCGCTGCTTGGTGCAGGTGTCCTGATAGTTTCTCTCGGCCTTGTTGATCATTGCGTCGGCCATCTCGCGCAGGCGATCATTCCTGGCGATGCCCACGATGTAGCGCACGTCGTGATCCTCGCACCAGCGCATCATCCGCCGGCGGCAAAACCCGCTGTCGCCCCGAAAGACGATCTGCACCGTCGGCCAGCGCGCCCGCAGCGACTTGACCAACAGCGACAGGATCGCCCAGGCATGACGCGCCCCGTCTCCGCCGCTCGGTCGCAGGTAACTCACCAACAGATGCCGGCCGCAGAACACATACAACGGCAGATAACAGTAGCCCCCGTAGTAGCCGTGGAAGAACCGGTTCTCCTGCTCTCCATGCAACGGCGTGTCCGTGGCGTCGAAGTCCAGAATCAGCCGCCGCGGCGGCTTCGGATGCGTCGCAACAAACTGTTCGAACAGCACCTCGTGAATCGCCCAGGCGGTGTCCCGGTCGGCCCGTTGCTCCAGTCGGCACAGCGTTGACGGACTGGCCAGCGTCTCCACCCGGCTGGTCGCGGTCTGCAGCGCCAGGTCGTGGCGCAACTCCCCGTGGTCGTTCAGGTCCTCATGGCCCAGGGCCAGCGCGTAGACACGCTGCTTTACCAGATCGGCCACGCTGTGCCCGCAACTGGCCTGGCGCCGGGGATCGTCGAGGCGGCGGGCGACGCCCCGGGTCAAGCCCAGGTGGCGGTCGACACTCGACAACAGCGTAATGCCGCCATTGCCGGTGATGTCGCCGCCGCTGAAATCGGCTTCGACCTTGCGGCGTTTAACGGATGGAAATTGCAGCGAAGTACAGTAACATTCTGTCATGGCGGTTGGTCCCTTAAGGATTGTGGAAAACCCTTATTTTCGTGGACTTTCCGCCGTTTCTCTATCCGCTACTTGTGAAACATCCGGGCTAGAGGTCAGTAGCAGTTTCTCATGCTTGATTTTGACAGGATGCAGCGCATGAAGATTGAACGTGTCGAGTTAAAAGGATTCAAGTGTTTTGGACTGGATGGAGCGGCCATCGCGCTTGACGATGGGGTGACAGCTCTTGTCGGCGCCAACGGTGCGGGAAAGACGGCGCTTCTGCAGGCACTCTCACGCTTGTTCGGCGTTACGGCTTTGCAGCGCCGGGTGGTTGCGCGTGACTTTCATTTGCCGCCCGATCGTCAGGAACTCCAGTCCGGCGACCACTTCTCGATTGACGTCGTCCTCTCTTTTCCGGAGCTTGCCGGTGTTTCCGCTGATGAGTTCAGTGATGCCGTTCCGGAATTCTTTCTCCAAATGATGGCGAGCGGTCCGGGAGAGCCGTTGACCGCGCGGATCATGCTTGTTGCTACCTGGACTGACGACGGGACCCCCGGCGGCAATGTCGACGAAGACGTTCGTTGGATTCCAACTCTCGGCGATGAATACGAATGGGACCAGTGCCAGAAAGTCCAGGCCGTACAACGCGGCACGATCCAGCTTGTCTATGTGCCTGCCATGAGAAACGTCCACGAGCAGGTTACGGCTCTGCTCAAAGGGCGTCTCTGGCAGGCCGCCAAGTGGTCCGAGGAATTCAGGCAGTGTAGCGCGGCGTCCGCACAGGAAATTCAGGAGGCGTTTCAGGACGAAGACCCGGCAAAATTCGTTCTTGAGCGGCTTGAGGCCCGGTGGAAGCAGGTTCACGAAGCGGATACCGATACCACGCCCATCCTGCGCCTCGTCGAAAGCCGGTTTGAGGAGTTCGTCCGCCGGGCGGATTTTGCCTTTTTTCCCGATGAAGCCGGACAGGAGCGCCCGCTCGCCGATCTCAGCGATGGCCAGCGTTCACTCTTTCATATTGCCCTTACGGCAGCGACCCTTGAAGTTGAGCGAGATGCTTTCACCCTGCCGCATGATGAAAGCGCGTTCGATCAGGAAAGGCTCCGCCGCGCCCACCTGACGCTTCTTGCGATCGAGGAGCCGGAGAACAGTCTTTCACCGTTCTTCTTGTCGCGCATCATTACGCAGGCGCGTGACATTGGTGAACTTGACGCTGCCCAAGTTTTGCTATCGAGTCACTCAGCCGCGATCCTCAGCAGAATCGAGCCCGAAGAGGTCCGGTATTTCCGGCTAGACCGCGCAACGCGCACGTCCACGATCCGCGCGCTCACGCTCCCGCAAGACGACGAGGAAGCGAGCCGCTATGTCCGCCTCGCCGTCAGGGCGTACCCTGAACTCTACTTTGCGCGCTTCGTTGTGCTCGGCGAAGGTGACTCGGAACAGCTCGTTATACCACGCATCGCCGAAGCTATGGGTGTCGCCTTCGATCCGTCTTTCGTCCCGATCGTCCCGCTCGGGGGACGCCACGTCACGCATTTCTGGCGATTGCTCAACGATCTTCAGATTCCCTACTCAACGCTGCTGGACTTTGATATCGGGCGCGCGCACGGCGGCGCCAACATGATTCGGTCCGTCAATGAAAAACTGATAGAGGTAGATCGTGGTCTTGCAGACACAATAGCTGCCCTGATGGGTGACATAGACCTTGCGGACCTTGATGAACTCGAAGACGAGGATCTGTGGGTAAATTACGAAGACAATGAGTGGCTCAAGGCCATGGAGGAGCAGGCCGTATTCTTCTCCGATCCCCTGGACCTAGACTTTTCGATGCTGGAAGCGTTTCCCGATGCGTATCAGCATCCCAATCCCGGGGGAACCGGCCCGGGCACATCTGATGTAGCGCTGGTGAATGCCAAGAAGGCGACCCTCAAGAAACAAGGTGATGCCACGCTGTATGCGGACGACTACGACGACGAATTCCGCTGGTATCCGTATCTGTTCCTTAACCGAAGCAAGCCGGAAACCCATATCGCGGCGTTGACGCGGATAGTCGATGATGAGCTTGCCAACGCCTCACCGGCAGCATTGAAGACGCTCATAGAACACGTCAAAGACAAGCTCGGTCTGGGCGATGATGACGACGACGGGGACGGCGGTGAATGACGCTTATAGCGTCAGAACTATGGAGGCCGCAGGGCGTCGACGACCTTGAACCGAGGGCATGGGAAGCGCTTCGGGAGAACGACCGGAGCGTCTGCGTAGCAGCCGGGGCAGGGGCAGGCAAAACCGAGTTCCTAGCACAGAAAGCAACGTACTTGCTTCAGACAGGACTCTGCCCGCAGCCCAAACGCATTCTTGCCATCAGTTTCAAGCGCGACGCTGCCCGCAATTTGGCCGAGCGGGTAGAGAAACGCTGTCCACCTGAGCAAGCGCGCCGCTTTGACTCGATAACATTCGATGCCTTCACAAAAGGACTTGTTGACCGGTTCCGAGCGACGATACCCGATCCCTACGCGCCGCCGACAGGCTACCGGATCGATTTCCCAACGCGCAACCAGCTGAATCACTTCCTAACAGCTCACGGTCTGCACGGCACTAACGCGCAGCAGCTTGAGCACGCTGTCGCACAAACACGACTTCCGTTTGATGGCGAAGCCAACGGCGTTGTGCGCGCCTACTGGGATGCGCAATTCAATGAACATGTCGATGTCCTGCTGTCGTTCCCGATGATCAATCGCCTCGCGGACTGGCTGCTCCGCGTAAATCCTGAAATTCGTACCGCTCTGCGGGCGACGTATCCGTTCGTGTTTCTCGATGAGTTTCAGGACACGACCTACTCACAATATGAGTTGCTGCATACAGCGTTCGATGGCAGCGATGCTATTTTCACGGCAGTCGGTGACGATAAGCAGCGCATCATGGGTTGGGCTGGTGCCATGCCGGACGCGTTCGATCGCTTCGAGGCTGAATACGACGCCCGCCGTATCGGGCTCATTTCCAACTGGCGCTCTCATCAAGATCTTGTGCTCATCCAGCACGTAATTGCGCGCCAGATCGATCCGGATTCCGAGCAACCCGAAGCCCGTGCCGAGCGTGAGGTCGACGGAAACATTGCTGCGATATGGGAATATGACACCGACACCGATGAAGTTGCCGGGCTGGCGTCGTGGATTGCCGGTGAAATAGAGAGCGGCATCAATCCACACGAGTTTGGTATTCTCGTGCGCCTGCGCGCCAATGATGTTGAGGATGCGCTTGCAGAGACGCTACGCGATAGCGGCGTAGCATTACGCAACGTCGCACGCAATGTTGGCGATATCGCGATTCAGGATTTGCTCGGCGAAGAGCTTGCTCGGCTCCTTATTCCGCTGCTGCGCCTTGGTGCCAGCCTCAAGGATCCTGACTCATGGAACAAGGCGCAGCGCAGCATACAGTTCCTGGAAGCGATATACCCGCAGGACGAAACTGGGCAGCAACGCTTGCAGGACCGCCTCCAGACGTTTGTACGTGATCTCCGTACGAAAATGCGCGCAAGGGAGCCCGATGCGGCATCCGCCCGCACGATGGCACAATGCGCCCTGGACTTTGTTGGCAAAGATGTACTGCGGCGGGCTGTCGCCGCCTATCAGCGTGACGCCGACTTCGAGCGCGTCTGGGACGGGTTTTGCGTCTTGCTCGCCGAAAGCACGGGCGACGCAGTCGACTGGACGTCGGTTCTCGATCGATTCGAGGGGCTGGGACAAGTCGCTCTTATGACGATTCACAAGAGCAAGGGTTTGGAATTTCACACGATGATTTTTTATGGGCTCGACAGTCAAACTTGGTGGAGCCTTGCCCCTAACCGTCCGGAAGAACTCAATTCATTCTTTGTTGCGTTTACGCGCGCTAAACAACGCGCGTTCTTTACGCTTTCTGCCGAGAGAGGCGGTCCCGTCACGTGGATAGAGGAACTCCTTGAACCCGCCGAACTGCATCGTATTAGAGGGCCAACCTAGATCAAACGCGGACGAGGACATCCACAACTTGGACGGCACAACCGAGGAACCTCTCGGCGTGCCCTGGTTCCCGTCCCTGTCGAAAGCGGATCACAACGGCGTGGTTCGGGTCATCAAACACTCTGCGCGGCCGGGCGTGGTGCGCATCGTGGCGCGGGACGACAGGGGAATGGAGTACGCCCCGGTGATGCTGGCCGTGGATACGGGGAAGGCCGCGCATTTCAATTCGCCGGACCTGGAACTCGGCAACCCGGCCAAGGGCCTCACCGGCAGCACCGGCGCGGGCGAGGATTCGTGGCAGCTGAAACTGAGCAGCGCCTGGGACATCGAGGTGCTTTCCTACATACGCTCGCGTGATGAGTTACTCACGCCCGTGCACGACCTGGCCCGGGTGGTGGACGGGTACCGGGTGGCATTCTTCAACCCGGCGAGCAACGAACGCCAAGTGAGCCGCCTTCGGCTGATCAATCCGGGCGCGCCGGATGCAGCCGTGCGGCTTACCGGCGTGGACGACGCCGGCCTGAAGTCCGGCACGCCGATGCGACTCGTGGTGCCGGGCGGCATGGTGCTAGCCGCGATATCGCATGAGCGGTGCGGTGTCGGCGAGACTTTCCCTTACCGGATGGTGTCAGGACGCAACCCAACACCTTCCAGAAATACTTCGCCCAGGATGAATTCAGGGACTACCTCGAATCCACCTTGAAGCGGCATGCCATCCCGATAGCCCCCGGCATCTGCCTGGTCTTCCGGCATCAGGTCGACGAGCAACTGTTCCTTCTCGCCTGCCAGCAGGTCCGCCGGGAGTGGCGGCTTCTCCGAAGAAACCCCAACGACGAGGCCATATCGGCATTGGTCGAAGACCACCGCGAGCAGGTCGACGCCTACTGGCTCAAAGCCCTGGAACTCGGCAGGCCTCCTGCGCCGGAAGAGTGCCCCGAAGCCCAATCGCTGATCCGGCTGGTAGGCTCGTGGCGCCGGGTCCACGAATGGGTGGGCCGCTTCTTCAGCCCGGAGGAACTGGAAGCCGCGGCAATCGGCCGCCAGGAAGACCTGCTCGTCTACTTCGCCCTGGCGCATTTCGGAAAACGCCTGTCCTACGGCGAGTTGCCGGACCGTCTCCAACGGGACGTGCAGTTCTTCTTCGGCAGCATCACCAAAGCGCGCAATGCGGGCAAACGCGCTCTCTTTGCCGTCGGGGATAGTGCCCGGGTGGAGGAAGCGGCGGTCTTCAGCCACGAGGAACTCGGAATCGGCCTGCTTGCCGAGCGCCACGACCTGACGTTCCACCAATCCCTGCTCGGCGAGTGCCTGCCGTTGATCAGAATCTACGTGGGCTGCGCGCTTCAGCTATTCGGCGACGCCGGCTCGGTAGACCTGATCAAGGTGCATCTCCAGTCGGGCAAGGTCACGTTCATGGTTTACGATGACTTTGACGGGGCGGAGACGCCCCACTTGGTTGAGCGTATCAAGGTCGATTTGCTGCGCCTTCGCGTCGACTTTTTCGACTACGTCAATGAGTACGCCCCGCAACCCTTGGAAATGAACCGGGGATGCTATTACCTGCATTGACAGGAAGTCATGGGTATACGCCCGTGAACAGGCGCCAACGTAGGAAATCCGCCATACAACGCGATGCAGACCACCGGGTACAATTGATTGAGGATCGGAAGAGCCCGAACAAAATGGGATTCGATGAATTGTCCGCCAAGAATAAACAGCGCTTGAAGGAGTGCCTTCGCAATCTCAGGAACGAAAAGAGAGACAAGCCAATAGAGTCTGGCGCCTTGACCGACCCTCGCCCGATGCCCAGATACGATGAAGTATTCGAGCAGGGTGTTGAGTGGTTGGATGAACTCGCAAGCCCGACATTGGCTGAAAGGGACTTCGCCGCCGAGTTTTCGGATGACGAAGGGGATTCTCCGACGCGCAAGGGACGCGACGCGCCCTGAAGACTCCGTTCGAGCTGTTTCCACAGATAATGGCAGAGGCCGCAATTCCGACGGGTAGAGCCCGTCCGCCTCAGAGCAGCGAGATGAGATACAGAACGGAACCGCCGACAGTAACGGTCAAGATCGCGAGCTTGGTGACAATCCACCAACTGCTGTCCACCTTGACTCCGTGCCCCAGGTCCTCATGCCTTTGCCACATTCCAATACCTCCTTACATCAGCCCGAAGACTTTGAAGGCAGCGCCCGCTGCGCCTGCAGCACCTACTAGTCCAAGCGTCGCTTTGTACAAGCCGATTGCCCATGAACGACCCCCCAATTGTAGGACATTTGCCATATCGAGCTTGCCGTAGTGATGGTTACAATCGCGTCGATGCATGGGTGACAGCGGCGATGGGTGTTTGGTGGTCCGGAGATGCCTCGAAGACGCGCAAATGTCATTGGCAATGTTGAGATTAATGTCTATGTTAACGTCTATTGAAATTCGGCGAGTCGATAAGGTAACAGACGATGCCAAACGTAACTGCGGAAAGGAACGCGGTGGCGGGAAAGCTGGAGCTACTGAGGACGAGAGCGGCTATACGGTCGGTCGACGTTGCGAATCTGCTGGGAACCACTCCAGAGACGGTTTCGCGATGGAACCGCGGTCGTGCATATCCAAGGCCAAGCAAGGAACATCTGCTTGTTGACCTGGAGTATGTTGTAGAACGTCTGTCTGAGTTCTATTCGGATCCTGGAACCGCCCGCGCGTGGCTTTATTCACGGCACAAGTACTTTGATGGCCTTCGGCCTGCAGATTTGATTCAAGAAGGCCGAATCGAGGAGGTCTTGGGCGCCATCCAAGCGATGACCGATCCGGGTCATACCTAGCCATCGGGCCGTTGGTCCAACGGGGTGTGGTGCGGAGGCCGGCAGCGGGCGGTCGAACTGGATTTCGACCAACGGGACGGGGTTGGCGTAGGCCAAGCCGACTATCAAGGGCGGGACTACACGCGCACGCAGGCCATATCGGACGCGCTGCACCATTTGGGGTGTGACGGATTGATTGTCCCATCCGCTCGCTATGACTGCCGGAATCTCGTTGTGTACGTCCAAACCTCGACTCGGACCGTGTCATAGAGCAACTGGAATAGAGCGAGTTTTTTTGGTCCGACGAATTAGGCTGATTCAATGCGAGCCTCAATGAAGGTCCGTGGTTACGCGTTCACGAATTCGAAGCTCGCGAATCTGTTCAGGGGTCAAATCCTCGACCGGCGTTAGGCACATCTCGTCGAATGCCCTCATGGTCTGTTTTGCCATGACCCCGGCCTCGGTCAAGCCGAGCGCGGTTTCGTGAGCGGCTGCCAGGGCTTCGCTCCTATATCGTTCAGTCATCGCATGTCACCTTGATGATTGTTCCATTCGCAACGGCAAGCGTCGCTTTGTACAAGCCAAATGCCCATGAACGACCCCCAATTGTAGGACATCTGCCATATCGAGCTTGCCGTAGTGGTGGTTACAATCGCTGCGGCGAGTTTGTGAGGTCCGTCATGAGCGTTGAAGTCGTAGAAAACTCGAACGAAGCACCCATTGACAGCCATATGCCGGCCGAGGCGCGAGCGGTTGAACAAGAGGCGTTGCGCAAGTGCATTGAGGCGTTTGAATTCCGAGAGGAATGGCTCAACGAGAACCATGACGGAAAGTGGGCCGTGTTTCACGATGCCGCGTTTTACGAAGCGTTTGACACTTTTGATGCGGCAGCGCGGGAAGCGACTGAAAAGTTTGGCGCCGGAACATGCCTGATTCGGCGCGTAGGCGGTCCAACCTCTATGCCCATGCCTGCTTCCGTGGCATTCCGCGCTGTCCATGCCACTCGCTGACGTAGGGTGAGTCACCCCGGGTTTGTCGGTGGCTCCAAGCCTTCGCCGTACTCCCGCACCCAGGCCGCGAATTCCGGATCGACCAGCGCCCACTCTCCGGTATGCGTATCCACTTGGGCCGATCGCTGCAACCTCTTCAACGCAGCCTGCACCTTTCCCGGCGTTGGGGGCGCCTCTCCCGAAAAGCCCCCCACCACGCGCCGAAACGCTTCGCCGTATGGATGCTTCCGGCCACTTGCAAGGGCCTGAACGATTCCGCGATGCAGTGGGGGTAAACCAAGCCACGCGTTTGCATAACCGAGGTCAACGGCGATTCGGTCCCGCACCGTCCGCAGTGCGGCATCCACAGCCAGATCGGGGGAGTGCAGCAAGGCGTCGATCAGCAGCCGGAAAAAGTAGGGGTTGCCGTGCAACTGTTCGAACGCGCCGATCAGGTCATCTCGCTTTGGCGTGCGCCCGGAAACCGCGGAAAAGGTCGCAACCATGTGATCGACGAACGGCTTCCCAAGCGGCGGCAATTCGATGGGAGTCGCGAAGTGAAAGAACGGGGCCTGACGTGCCGAGAACATGGCTGCAAGGCCTTCCCGACTCGAACCGGTAAACACGGTTCTGATCCGCTCGGTTCGCTTGTCCAGGCTGGTTCGAAGCGCCGCCACCAACGGAGTATTGTCCCTGCTGCGGGCAAGTTCCTGAACTTCATCCATCAGCAGGATGGTGGGACGGCGCCTGCGTGACACCCGTCCGATCAGGTCGTCCAGATAGAGCAGCAGGTTCGGCGACGGTTTCGATTGGAGAGCCGCGAGGTCGACTTCCGCTTCAGCGGTAGCGCCAGGGAGCGGTGCAGACAGTTTCAGCTTGGGAGCCAGCGCCACGGCGGCGCTGCGAACCCGGTCGCCGAAGCTTGCGTTTTCCAGCGACTGCTCCAGGGCGTGGATCAATACGGCAAGCGGCGACAGTGGAGCTTGCCAGAAAGAAGCGTAGATCACCCGGTGACCGGCGGACTCGGCGAGCGGGGCGAGGTCCTTCAACAGGAACTCTGTCTTGCCCGTTCGCCTGGGGCCGAACAGGGTGAGCGCCTGCGCCGGGCCGACATTCAGTACGGTGAGAATACGGTTTGTGTACTCGGGGCGCTCGAAATGCCAGGGATCTTTCGCCATTGGCCGATTTTGGACACGGATAAATAATTATTCAACCACGGATAAGTTTGGATAATCGCCCGATGAAGTTGAGCCGTCACAACCACAAGCACCGCGAAGGTGCGACCCTTACTGACGCCGGCGGGTCCAGGGGTCGACGGCCTCGACGCCGGTGTTGCGGAATTCTCCAGTGTTCCGCGTTACCACGCCGAGCCCGCGGGAGGCTGCCGCGGCGGCAAGGAAGGCGTCGGGAACGTGATCGTCGAGCGGCTCTCCGCGTCGGCGTTTATCCTCCATTATCCGTGCGCACTCCCGGGCATCGGCCAGGGACCAGTCGACGATCCGGTCTTCGAACAGGTCATCGAGAAGATCATTGAACCGGGTGGCCAGTTGTTCCCGGCGCCGGCCCGGGTCGAGGCGGCCGATGCCGTCGAGTATCTCCCAGACGGTGATCGAGGCGAGGCCGAGACCCTCGCTTGCAATCGAATCCAGAAAGGCGGCCACCCGCGGCTCGGGCTGCGGCCGCATCATCTCGGATACGACATTCGTGTCAATCAGCCACGCAAGCGCTACTGTCATTCGCCCCGCTCGGCCGAGAACGATGCCGGGCGATACCCCCAGCGTGCCCTGGGCGGTAGTTCGATCCCGTGATCCTCGCCGAAATGTCGCGCAAACGCCTCTGACGGCTTCGGCCGGCGCTCGGTTTTCGTGCGTGTCTCATGGATCAGTCGCCGCACAAGCTCTTCCATCGATACTCCTACTTCACGTGCTTCGCGCTTCAGCCAGGATTTGTCGCCGGGGTCGATATCGCGGACTGTAATGCTGGAACTCATGTCAGTGCCTCGTTGATTCGATTCAGCCGAGATCGGTTTGCATGCAAATTATGCTATCAAAAATCGCCCCTGGAAACCGGGCCGTTGGAATTGGTACCGGCGTGAACGTTCAACTGTTCATGCTCCTGTAAGCGACATGGAAGGTCGCAATTGCGCCGCTTGGCGGGCTGGCGACGATGGCGGGCTGGCTGTTGCTCGCGGCGGGTGCGTGGCGGGCGAGGCGGTTATGAGAACGCCGCGCGTTGGCAGCGGGCGAATATCTGGGCGGCCCTCTCCACCGGGTCGGGAAAGGTATCGCGCAGCGCTTTCGACCGGATCTCGAGGCTGACATCGAGGCTCGACCGGCAGACCGCCTCGATATCCGATGTTCTTGCCTCTCCTTCGCCCAGTGGGCAGCGCCCGTCCACCGCCGCTTCGATGTAGGCGTCACCCGTCAAGGTCGCTGAAGCCTGAAAGAAGTCGCACGCCTGAACGTAGGAAAATTCGCCGGCGTTCAGGGACGGCAGCGGTTCGCCGGAGCGGTTCAGATGCATGAGGTCGATGAGAACGCCGGCAGCCGGGTGGTCGACCGTTGCGATGAACGCGAGGGCGGCTGCCAATGACTTGATGTTCGTGAACTCACCAAATTCAAGGTTTATGCGAATGTCCTTGCCGGCCAACTGGCAGAGATCCCGGAACTGCGACACCGAAGCCTTGTGGTCATCATGACGGGAGACGACCAGAACGTTCCTGGCGCCAAGACTCAATCCCGCCTCGATGGTCAGCTTGTGGGTGTCGGTCGCGCTCGCGCCGCCCGCGAGCCACAGCGCTTCCACGTCGATCAGCTTGACGCCCGTGGCGGCCAGCGCCCTGCGCGTTTTCGCGAGCGCCCCGTCCTTCCAGGCGGTTTCCGGGTCGATCCACATGCCGCACGTTTCGAAACCCGCGGCGTGCGCGATCGCGGGAATCTCCCAGGGCAGTGCATCGGGGACACAACCCGCTGCCAGCGCCCAATAGGGTTCAGCCACGTTCGCGATCCTTGGTGATTGCCACTTCGATTCGACCGGGCATCTTCCGTCGTCGTCGATGGCAACGCAAATTCTCGCGAAGGCCCGTAAGGTTTGCCGCACGGAGATTCGAATGCCCGCAATTCGGCTGGTGCCGCCGGTCGAGCATCGCCCGAATCCTCCTCGGCGCATGCCTGCAGGTACAGGCGCGCATCTTCGTGACTGCGCAGGTGCTCAGCGGCATCCCATTTGGTGGATGTATCGGTCAGGTCTTCCTCCGGTCGTTAGCCAGGCGTCGTGCTCGTTCGACGTCCCGCTGCTGCGGCATGCCGCTCTCAACGCGTCAGCGACTCTGTTTTTCGGCGAGCGTACGTTCCAATTCGTCGATGCGGGCTTGGGCCGCACGAGCTTTGGCTTGCGCCCCGCGGGCTTCGGCTTGGCCACGAGGGCTTCGGCTTTGGCCGCACGGGCTCCGGCCCGGGCTTCGCGAGCTTCGTGCCTGGCCGCAGTGGTTTCGGCGGGAACCGACGACCGCTGAAGAAGGTGCCCGGGTCGCTCTCGATTGCGTGCAACATTTGGACACCGATGAATAATTATTCAGCCGTGGATAAGTCTGGATAAACTTGACGGTGGGAAACTGGGATGAAAAACTTGCGTATTGCAACCAAAACGGAAGTATCCATGCCTTCCATCACCATCAAGCACGTTCCTCCCGCTTTGCATGAGCGGCTGAAAGACGCGGCGTCACGCCATCGTCGCAGCTTGCAGAACGAGATCGTCGCCTGCCTGGAGACGTACGTTGACCGCCTCCCAAGGCGCAAGTCGGAATTGCTCGCCGAAGCGGCGTCGTTGCGCGAGAGGTTGCCGCGGCTGGATCATGATCTGGTCGACGCCTACAAGCGTGCGGGGCGGTCGTGAATGTGGTGGTCGACACCAATGTGGTGGCGTATTACTGGCTGCCCGGCTTGCACACCGAAGATGCGATTGCCGTGCGGAAAAAGGCCGATGCCTGGTTTGTGCCGCAACTCTGGAGATCGGAGTTTCGCAATGTGCTGGCGAGCTATATGCGGGCGGGGAATCTGAATGCGGATCAGGCCAGGGCGATTATGAGGGCCGCGGAATCGGAAATGGTCGAATTCGAACGGGAGGTCGATTCGGTCGACGTGCTGAACCTCGTCGCGCGATCTGAATGCTCGGCATACGACTGCGAATTCGTTTCCCTGGCAATGGCCATGGGATTCCCGTTGATCACGGAAGACGCGAGGATCTTGCGCGACTTTCCGAAAGTCGCGGCAAACATGGCTGCTTTCGGGAGCATATAGCTGAACCGCGTTAGTAGGATTTCCCCACAACTGGCAACGCGATTCACAGAACCCGGCGGGTATAGAGCATGACAGCAGGACACTTGACGCTGGTCACCGTTGGAGCCCTGGTGCTGTTCGGGGCCACGGGCCTCGGCGCCTACGGCACTCATGCGGTGCAAGGCGTGGTGGATGCCGCGCAGTGGAGCGCCTTTGAGACAGCCGTCGATTACCAGTTCTATCATGGGCTCGGTATCGTCGCAGCGGGCATCCTCGCGCACCGCTTCCCCGATTCGCTATTGCTCGCCTGGTCGGGGTGGGTGCTGCTTGCCGGCATTGTCGGCTTCAGCGGCAGCATCTACGCTATGACCTTTGGCGCACCTCAAGCCATCGGCGCGGTTACGCCGCTTGGCGGCCTGGCGATGATGGCGGGCTGGCTGTTGCTCGCGGCGGGTGCTTGGCGGGCCAGGAGGCAGTAATGGAACTTGAAGGCAAAACCGCCGTCGTCACCGGCGGGGGCAACGGCATCGGCCGGGCGATTGCGCTCGCGCTTGCGGAGCGGGGCGCAAATGTCGCTGTTGTGGATGTCGAACGGGAAGCTGCCGGGAAGGTTGCCGGTGAAGCCTCGTCGAGGGGGATAGCGGCCGCCGCTTACGGCGTGGATGTACGCGATGCGGATGCGGTGCAGAAGCTGGCGGAGGACTGCTGGTCGAGGTTCGGCTCGGTGGAGCTGCTGTTCAACAACGCCGGCGTCATAGCGCAGATGGGCCCGGTATGGCTGACGGATCCCCTGGACGTGGAATGGGTGCTGGGCGTGAACCTGGTGGGGGTGCTGAACGGGTTGCGGGCGTTCGTGCCGCGCTTCATCGCCTCGGGTGCGCCGGCCTGGGTGGTGAATACCGGCTCTGAGCACTCGTTGGGCCTGCCGCATGCCATGGCGGGGGTCTACAACGCGACAAAGCACGCCGTACTGGGGCTTTCCGATATGCTCCGCGCCGAACTGCCGAAAAACGTGGGGGTCAGCGTTCTTTGCCCGGGCCTTGTCGAGTCGACCATGTGGAAGGCCACGGAACGCCGGCCGGACGAACTCGGAGGCGCCGCTGCCGGCCCCGAGGGCAATGCGGCCGTCATGTCCTGCGGCCTGCCCGCCTCGGTGGTGGCGGAGAAAGTCATCGAGGCGCTGGAAAACGAGTACTTCTATATTCTGACCCATCCTCATGTGGCCGAGATAGCGGGGCGGCGTGCCGAGGAGATCGGCAACGCGTTTGCTTCCCAGGCGCCGCGGTACGACGGCGATGATCGTTATGACGTCAACAATGTCTTTCGCCGGCTTCAGGCCGGGTAGCGGCGCATTTCACGACGCAGTCGAGGATGCAATAATGAGATTGGTCAAAGACGAGTGCTTGCGTCGCAGCAAGGAGGTAACGAACGATGCAATCCGACCCGTTTAGCAGTGGCCTCGGTGCGCGGGTGCTCGTGGCATTCCTGGGAGAAAGGGCACACTGGCGAACATTGGGCGGAATCGCCCGTGCCTCCGGGTTGACCAACAGCGAAGTGACCAGGTTTATCGAAGAGAACAAAGAGTGCTTCGTTGAATCAAGCATAAGGCCGGGCGGAAGCGTACTCTATGGGATGCGTCACGACCTCCGCCAACGCGCCCTCGCGGCGGTGCCTGCTCAAAGGGCTCACCAGGCTATCGCATAGCGAGGGGTGGTGATGATCGACGTCGAGCATCGGCGCGAGACAGACCTCCCCGCGGACGCAGTGTGGGAAGAACTGCAGCACTTCGACCGCGTGCTGAACTGGATTCCCGGCGGGGATGAAAGCACCATCACCGTCCGGGGCGAGGGTGTCGGCGCCGTTCGCGACCTGCAGTTGGCCACCCAGGGCCATGTGCGGCATCGGCTGGTGGCCCTGGATGACGAGCGGCGGATGCTGTCCTACGAACTGACGGGCGGCAAACCCATCGGCATGAACGATTATGTGGTGGTCGCCACCGTTACTCCCATCGATGAGCGTCGCTGCACCATCTGCTGGTCCGGCCGGATGACTGCCGATGCCAGCCTGGATGAAAGGCACGTCGGCCATGCCCTGGAAGTGGCCCTGGGAAACATGACCACCGGCATCATCGCGCGCCTCAAGGGCCAAGCGCCGGTCTTTGAGCGGCAACCGAATGAAGACTGGCAACTGCGAAAAGCTGTCGACAACGTCGCTCGGGCGGTAAGCCAACGCTCATGCCCTTGAACACCGGACTGGTCGGTAAATCCACCGACCCCTTCGTCCACAGTGTGGATGCCCGCTGGCTCATGGCCTATGCGGCGGGAATCGGCGACATGAACGCACGCTACCTGGATACCCGGGCGCAGGCGGTGGTGGCCCATCCCATGTTTCCCGTCTGCCTGGAGTGGCCCGCGGTGCTGGCTGCGGGCAGGCTTCCCGGTCACGCATCGTCTACGGCGAAAGAACGCGCCCGGGGCGTTCACGCGGCCCATGATGTCTGCATCCACCGGCCGATCCATGCCGGCATGCGCCTTGCTACCCGCGCCACGGTGGCCGGTATCGAGGCCAAGGCGCCGGGCGCGGTGCACACGACCCGCCTCGATACGGTGGACGAGGCGAGTGGCGAGCTCATCACCCGCTCGTTCAACATTGGCATCTACCGCGGTGTCGGGATCGAGGGCGAATCCCGGGTGGAAGACGCCCCGCCGCCTCCGATCGACCTGGCGACTACCGGTGGAGGAGCGGAATGGCAGCTCGATGTCTCCGCCAACGCCGCGCACGTGTACACGGAATGCGCGCGCATCTGGAACCCGATCCACACCGATCGGGCGTTCGCACTGGCGGCCGGGCTGCCCGACATCATCCTGCACGGCACCGCCACCATGGCCATGGCGGTAAGCAGACTGGTAAACGAATGCCTCGGCGGCGATCCCACCCGGGTCCGGCGCCTCGGCGGCCGGTTCGCGTCCATGGTGCTGATGCCATCGACCCTGACGCTCGAGGTCACCGGCATGACCGACGGCGCGGTCTTCTATGAACTACGCAACGGCGACGGCCAGGCGGCGATCCGCGGCGGGTTCATCGGTTTCGAGTGAATCGCAACCGCGTGGTCGGTTGTCAACACGCTACCCTTGCAACCCATTGCGGAGCACGGCGTTCCAGCAGCGTCAGGACCACGAAAATCGAGCGTAGGACGATCGATTTTCTTGGCGATAGCGGATCGACGGGTTGCTCAAGACGGGTCGAACTCCCGCTTTTCATAAACGCCCGCGATCTTCCGGCCATCCCATACGTAACAGAGATGCCGCTCCTGGCGGACATTCGAGAGCAGGGGCGGGCGAAACACGGCGGCACATTGGCCCCCGATCCGGCGAACGCTGTCGTAGGCGATGCCGTTCGAGCCGGCTTTGCGCAGCGTTCTCCCCAGGTGCTGACCTGCCGAGTGGTCATCGGTGTGATAGACGAGCGGTTGTGCGGTTCTCTGGCCGCGCAGGTCGTGCAACTCGCCCTCCAGGTCGACCAGGCAGACCCTCATGTCCAGTTCCATGCGCCGCTGAGTGGTTGCGCGCATAAACCGTTCGCGGTGATGGCGAGTTTCGGCAATGGCCGCCTCAAGGCCGTTTGCGGCGTAGAACACACCGTAGGCGCCATCGGAGAACCGGCTGCCGTTCGGGTTCAGGTGGGTGAACGCGGCCATGATGACGCTGGAACCCGGCCCGCTGACCCGGTCTTCGGGCGGAACGAGCCGGATGTTCCCCGCTTCGTCGCGCAGCCTGGAATTGGTCAATGCGTCCAGCGCGAATATCGCTTCGAGGTCTCGTGGCTCCGTCACCCGCTCGAAGAGTTGAATCGGCGGGAACCGGCTGGGAACGATGCGCCAGGACGGCTTCCAGGCAATGCGCGCAATCGGCGGCGTCATGCCCACCCGCCACGCTCCGCGTCGAGGTATTGCCTGACTAGGAACAGGTCTGCCACCTGACCGGACATCATCCGGTCCAGCGCCGAGCAGCCGTTGAACGGCGGAGCCGCATTCGGCCGCTTTACCCATTCATCGGCCGCACTCTCGTCCGGCAGCAGGATCTGGAGAGCCTTGTAGATGCCCGTGATGTAGGAAATGCGCTCCAGAGTGTCCTTTGGCAGAGCGACTTCGGTGCCTTTCTTCCATTTGAAGTAGGTCGATCGGGCGCTGAGCCCGAGAAGCGTCATCTGCTCCGCGACCGAGAGGCGCCAGAGTTCCGCGATACGGAAGAAGGTGCGCAGCGCCGGGCCGGACAGGCCCTTGCGGTCCAGGGCGGGTGCAGGGTGTACTTGTTCGGCCATGTATAGTCCATAAAAAGATAATTAAGGAATAATAGTCTATATATGGACACGCAGCAATCTGCTGCAAAGACCGTTCTTTCGGAAAGCAACGGTTTATCGGCTCGTAATTGCGATGTTGCCCACGCGATTAGGAAGCTGGCTGTTGAGGATCATTGTGCTCAGTGATGGAGTCGTAGATTGAAGGCATTCTCAGACCGCCGGCGTTGGCCCTATTTGGTCGAGTCTGACTACAGGTCTTGCGCTTGGCTCCATGTGTCGAAACGCATGATCTCCGAAATGGGCCGCCGCCTCACCGGCCCGAAATTGCCCATCGGGTAGCCCACCGGGATCAGGCACAGCGCCGCAAACGTCTGCGGCAGGTTGAGGATTTCACGGATTGCGTCCTGGTCGCGCAGCGCGAGCGTGGTGGGCGCTGCGCCGAGGCCCAGTGCCCGGGCGGTCAGCAGGAGGTTCTGAACGCCCGGCCACACCGAATTGGAGGCCCGGTAGATGCCGAGCCCTTCCACCTTTTCGGGGTAGTCGAAGCACGCGACGATGAGCGCGGGTATCTCGTGCATGTGCTCGATCTGCCACATCACCGCCTGCAACTGGCGCCTGTGCTTTTCCGGCGACAGCTGCCTGGTGCCCAGGTTGCCTTCCAGGCTGGGCCTGATGTACGGCTCCGCGTGTTTGCGATTCTGTTCCGCGAGCCGGCGCTTGACGTCCGGGTCCCTGATGACGATCCAGCGGGAATCCTGCGTATTGGACCCCGACGGAGCCTGCCGTGCCGCATCGACCAGCTTTATCAGCAGTTCCTCGGGCACCTTGTCGGCCTTGAGCTTGCGCATGGCGCGACAGTTGTAGATCGCTTCGTCCAGCGAAAACTCCACGGATACGTTCTTTTCGTGTTGTTCTGACATTCTGTTCACCGACATCGTCAAACAAACGGGCGATCATACACACCTACCGCGCCTCATCGGCATCAGCCGCGCCAAGGAGCTTTACCTGACCGGCAACTACCTCGATGCGGCAAACGCCTATTTCAAAAACACCGATGCAATAATCTGGACAGATTTCATTTTTATGCGCATAAAAATGAATAGATTTACTTTTTTATGCGCATAAAAGTGGAAAAAGGCGGCTGCTCATGGCATCGTAAGCCGCATTGACCTCCGGCTGAAAGAAACGGCTCATGCTCAACCGACTCGCC
>CAZUSL010000187.1:0-8638 GCA_964622925.1 uncultured Pseudohongiella sp.
GGCCGTGCCAGTTCCGTTCATGGCAGTATCGGTCTTGCTGCCGTTGGCGGTCAGGGAAACGTCGAACTCTCCGCTGTATCTGAGGTCGCCGGCACTCCTGGCTTTCATGGAATGAACGACCGAAGCCATGGTGCCCATGCCTTCGCCCGCGACGCCGTCCACCGTGACGCTGGTCACGGTCTGCGACTGGCCGCCCGCGCCGGGTTTCGGCGGCCGTTTCGTTTCCCGATCCGCAATTTCGTGATATAGAGGGAGTCAGGATGAAAGCCGAGGAAATCATTCCCGCGACGCACAGACTGGAGCATTCCGGCATGACCCGCAACGAGGCCGAAGCCGTAATCGGCGAGTTACAGAAAGTCGTCGCGCCCCTGGCGACGAAAGACGGCTTGACCGAACTTGAGCGATCGATAGCGAAGCTCAAGCGATCGATGTCCACTAAAGTCGATGTGGCCAAAATGGAGACCAGACTGTTCCGGAGTCTCGCGGCGCTAATGCTTGGTATCGGCGCCCTCGTCCTCTCGGTGCTGCGCTTTTTCCCGCCTCCGTGACGCTACCCGATGCCAGCCTTTCCATCCACAAACGGGTGGACCGCCTCGAATTGATAATGCATGACCGCGAGCCGGACCAAGAGGTCGATTTTCTCGAAAACCAGTAGCGTCTGTCCGGGTTCAGAAACATGTGAGACTGGATCGAAGCCACTACTCTCCAACGCGGGAGGCGAAGCGCACGGGCATGAGGATGTGGTCTTCCACGAGGTCGTAGAGGCGGCCGAGATGGCCGCGGCGCGTGGGGCCGGGATTGCTGTCGGAGGTGGCGACCACGACCAGGTCGAGATCCTCGACCACGAAGATGAGTTGGCCGCCATAGCCCCAGGCCACCGGCACCTGCATGCCCGCCAGATCGCGCAGCCACCATCCGTAGCCATAGAAACGGCCCTGACCTCGCGGGGAGCGCGCGCGAGGCCGGTGCGACGCGGCAACCCATTCTTCAGGCACGACCTGGGTCTCGCCATGCCTGCCTTCGTTCAGATACATGGCGCCGAAGGCGAGCATCTGCCGTGGCGTCATTTCCATGTCGTTGCCGCCGAAGTAAATGCCCTGGGGATCCTGGGGCCAGAATGACATCGAATAGCCCATGGGGCTCGTCAGATATTCCTGCGCGAATTGCTTGGCGTCCATGCCGCTCGCGCGGGTCAGGATCGCCGAAAGCAGATGCGTGCTGCCGGTGCTGTAGAGCATTCTCGTACCGGGCCGCGCCACCAGCGGCTGATCGATGGCGAATTTCACCCAGTCCCGGCTTGCGACCCAGCGACCGTAGTTGCGGTTGCTCGTGGTTTCGAGTCCCGACTGCATCGTGAGCAGGTTTCCCACCGTGATTTCGCGTTTTTCGGCGTAATCCTCACCTTCCAGATATTCGGGAAAAAACTCCGCCAGGGTGCTGTCCACCGATTCGATGAGCCCTTCTTCGATGGCGATTCCCACCAGTGCGGAGATGACGCTCTTGGAAGCGGATTTCATGTTCGCCGGCCGACTTGCCCGGGCGCCGTTGTAATACTCCTCGAAAACGAGTTCGCCATCGTGCTGGACGAGCAGGCTGTGCAGCCGCGGCAAGCGCCGGGCGGCGCCGTCGGCGGAATCGAAATCGAGTTGCTGGGCCTGGACCGGCAAGGCTAGCAACAGAATGAGCGGCGGCAGGAGAATACGCACGATCCTTGTCATCCTGGTTGGCCCCTCACCCGTCTACTCGTCAGATCGGAGTCAGATCGCGCTGAAGGCGTCGTCGAGGATCGCCGGCGTCAGAATTTGCGGAAGAATGACCGGTTCGCCAGCCGGATCTCCCGGATAAAGTACATACAAGGGCACCGAAGGCCGCCGGAATTCTTCGAGCACGGCGGTTATTTCCGGATCCTCGTTGGTCCAGTCGCCTTTCATGTAGACGATATCGTTGTCTGCCATGGACTGCTTCACGCGCTCGGTGCCGAGGCTGCTTTGTTCGTTGACCAGGCAGGTAATGCACCAGTCCGCGGTCATGTTGACGAACACCGGCGTGCCGCCGGCGCGATACTCGGCCAGCCGGGCGCTGCTGAAAGGTTCGAATTCGGCGTTTACGTCCTGGACCAGGTCCGAACCCGGCTGGGTCATGGTCTGCAGGAAAGGCGTCTGCATCAGGTATCCGGCCAGGAACAGGGTGGCTACGCCGACCGCGAGATTGGCGGTGCGCATGATTGGCCCTACCACATGGCGGCGCTGATACAGCCAAGCCGACAGCGCCAGCAGAATGCATACGCCAAGCACCAGCGACATGCCCATGACGCCGACCTGGTTGCCGAGCACCCACAGGAAGAAGGCGGCCGAAGCGTAGAGCGGGAAGGCCATGAATTGCTTGAACGTGTTCATCCAGGCCCCCGGACGCGGCAGGAAGCGGGTCAGCGCGGGCGCAAAGGACAATACGAGAATCGGCAAGGCCATGCCAAAGCCGAGCGAAAGGAATACAAGCATCGCCACTATCCAGGGCTGGGTCAGGGCGAACCCAAGCGCGGGGCCCATGAACGGCGCGGTACAAGGCGTCGCGACGATAGTCGCCAGTACGCCGGTGAAGAAAGAACCCTTGTAGCCTTTCTGCGCGGTCAGATCGTTGCCGACTCCCATCAGGCCGGTGCCGATTTCGAACACGCCGGACAGGCTCAAGCCGAGAGTAAAGAACAGGTAAACGATGAAGGCGAGGAACCAGGGCTGCTGGAACTGGAACGCCCAGCCGACCTGCTCTCCCGCCGCGCGCAGGACAATCAGCGCCGAGGCGAGCAATACGAAAGAGACGAGTATGCCGCCGGTATAGGCCAGGCCTTCGTTGCGTTGATGACGGGCGGTCTCGCCCGAAGCGGCGACGAAACTCAGTGCTTTCAGCGACAGCACCGGGAATACGCACGGCATCAGGTTGAGAATCATGCCGCCAAGCAAGGCGCCGAGCATGAAAAGCGGCAGCCCGCCGAGGCCGCTGTCTCCGCCACCGAAGCCGGCTGCCATGGGTGCCAGCGTCGTCGCGTTGGCGATGCCCGCGGGATCGACGAAATCATAAGCCGTTCGCTCGCCGGCCGCGTCTTCGAGCACCAGGGTGCCGTAGACCGTTTCGTCCAGGTTGTCCAGCATGCGGCGCGGCTGCTGGTGGGTGATCTGCAGGAGATTCGACTCTACCGTCACGTCGCGCAGCGGCCCGGGCTTGATGACCCGGCGCTGCTCGGGAAAGAACCAGGCGTCGGCAACGCCGTCGAAATTGAGCGTGGGCGATTCGAATCCGAGGCTGACGCGCTCGCCCGCCACCGCGATCAGGGGACGAATGTCGTGGTCGTCGACAGGCAATTGCTCGCGGGCGTCGACGAACAACTCGGCATTGGCTGCATCGGACTCCAGGGCCTCGCCCACCGGCAAGGTGATGCTCAGGCGCTGTTCACCGGGTATGCAGATCAGGTCGCAGACGTTCCAGTACGCCAGCGTGGAAAGTTCGATCGACTCGCCTTCGTAGTCCGCGGGGATCGTCACCGCGACCGGATGCAGCACCTGTTCTTCATAGCCGAAATTGACCAGGTCGGTATCGTAGAACGGCAGCCACGTCGGTGCGGGAAATTGCAGTTCGCCGATCTGCGTGCCGGTCGGCGCAATCCATTCGTTGAGGCTGGTCGGTTCGCCGCTGTCGCCGCCCATCTTCCAATAGGTGTGCCAATGCTCCGCCGGATCGAGTCGCAAGCCAAGCCATGCGGTTTCGCCGGGAACGATGTTGGCGGTTTCCGCGATCAGTTCGACTTCGATGCTATGGTCCCAGGCGACGCTGGTGAGGGTCGGGCGCAGATCGTAGCCGTGCCAGGCGCCCTCCTCGTCGACCCAGGCGAGCATGCCGTCGAGTTCGGTCATGTCGGCGGGATGGCGGTTATGCTGTTCGGTGGTAATCCGGATGCGCGAGTCTTCCAGCATCACGTCGCGATAAGGCGCGTATTTCATGACGCGGGCGCGGGTCGGGAAGAACCAGGCTTCGTCGACATCGGCGAAGCGCGTATCGGGCGCCTGGACCATGACGCTGACCTTGCCGTCATGGCGATTGAATTGGGCGGTCAGTTCGTGTTCGCCGAGCGGAACCGGGGTATTGGCGCGGGCTCTGGCAAAGCCCTCGCGCCAGCGCTCGTCTATTATTATCGCGGGCGCGGGCGAATCCGCCACCGGCAGGGAGATGGCGAAGCGCGCGCTGCCGGGAATGCAGATGACTTCGCAGACCTGCCAGTCGATGGTGGTCTCGGCGGCAAACGTATCGCCCTGGAAGTCCGCCGGGATCGACACCGGCAACGGCAGAAATACTTCGTGGCCATAGGTGAAAGTCACCAGGCCGGAATCGAGAAAGGGAGTCCATTCAGGAATCGGCCAGACGATGTCGCCGATGTCGTCTTCCGACATGCCCGCCGGCAACTGCCAGTCGCTCGCGCCGGTAGCCTCGCCGCTGTCGCCGCCGAACTTCCAGTAGGT
This sequence comes from uncultured Pseudohongiella sp., assembly GCA_964622925.1. Taxonomy (GTDB): domain Bacteria; phylum Pseudomonadota; class Gammaproteobacteria; order Pseudomonadales; family Pseudohongiellaceae; genus UBA9145. The sequence continues at coordinate 4,509 of CAZUSL010000187.1, forward strand.
ATGCCAGTTCTCGATCGGGTCGAGACGGATGCCGAGCCACAAGGTCTCGCCCGGAACCACGGCCGTGGATTCGGCGACGAGTTCGACTTCGATCTGCTCGGTGCTGTGCACCTGAGCCTTGAGGCCGAAGCCGGCGAGGCACAAAACGAGCAAGGCGGAGAGCCGGGCCAGGGTTTTCGACATCACATCAGTCCCGTATTGCGTGTGCGTAGCGCATCAGATTGATTTTACGCGAACAGAAACCGCTCTACCACCAATTGCAGATTGCGCTCGCCGCGAAATTCGTTGACTTCGAGGCGGTAGGCCAGACTGATTTCGGCGGCCTGGGAATCGGGCCAGTCCTCGACGTTGAAGGCGATCGCTTCGACGCGTACGTCGGGATCCTCCATCGGGCTCAAGGTCATGCGCAAGTGTTTCTCCTTGAGCGGCTGCTGGCGCCGCAATCTGAAGTTTCCGTCGAACACCGGTTCGGGGAAATCCTTGCCCCAGGGGCCGGCATTGCGCAGCATCTGGGCGACTTCCAGACTGAACCATTGCGGCTCGAGCGGTCCGTCGCTGAACAGTTTCGCTTCGAGTTGCCCGGGTTCGAGTTGCCGGGCGGCCTCCTCGGCGAACGCCGCGCGGAATTCCTCGATCCGGTCCGCTTCCAGGCTCAGGCCCGCCGCCATGGCATGGCCGCCGAAGCGCGTGACCAGGCCGGGATGGCGGCTGGCGATGGCGTCGAGCGCATCGCGCATGTGAAATCCCCTGATCGAACGGCCGGAACCCTTGAGTTCTCCCCTTGCGTTCTCGCCATTGGCGGCGAAGGCGATCACGGGCCGGTGCAGGCGGTCCTTGATCCGCGAGGCCACAATGCCGACTACGCCCTGATGCCAGCCCGGCTCGTACAGGCAAAGTCCCGCCGGCAATTCCCGCGGCGAAGCCGTGAACTGCGCCACGAGTCCGGCGGCTTGCTCATCCATTTCCGCCTGGATTTCCCGGCGTTCCCGGTTGATCTCATCGAGCGCCACGGCCAGTTCGCCTGCGGAACGTTCGTCTTCGGCCAGCAGGCATTCGATGCCGGTGGACATGTCGGTCAGGCGGCCCGCGGCGTTCAGCCTCGGCGCGACGCCGAAAGCCAGATCCGCGGCAACGGCATTGGCGTAATTGCGCCCCGACACCTTGAGCAGGGCGCGGACGCCGGGCCTGGCCCTGCCGGCTCGAATACGGCGCAGACCTTCGTGTACGAGGATGCGATTGTTGCGATCGAAGGAGACGACGTCGGCGATCGTGCCGACGGCCACGAGGTCGAGCAGTTCGGCCAGATTCGGCTCCGGCGGCCCTTCGTTTCCGAACCAGTTCATCTCGCGCAATCGGCGGCGCAAGGCAAGCATCACGTAGAAGATCACGCCGACGCCGGCGGTGTTCTTGGCCGGAAAGGCGCAACCCGGCTGATTGGGGTTGACGATAGCGTCGGCGGCCGGCAATTGCGCCGCGGGCAGGTGATGGTCGGTGATCAGGACTTTCAGGCCGGCGCCCCTGGCGGCCGCCACCCCCTCCAGGCTTGAAATGCCGTTGTCGACGGTGACCAGCAGATCGGGATTGCGAGTGCGGGCGAGTTCGACGATGGCCGGCGTCAGCCCGTAACCGTATTCGAACCGGTTCGGGACGATGTAGTCGAGATGATCGAAACCAAAGCCGTGCAAGGCGTCGAGCGCGAGCACGCAACTCGTGGCGCCGTCGGCGTCGAAATCTCCGACAAGCAGGACCTTCCATTGCTCGCGCAAGGCGGTAAGCAGCAGTTCGACGGCTTCGCCTATGCCCTTGAGCGAATCGGGCGGCGCCAGATTGGCAAGTCCCAGTTCCACCTCTTCAGGCCCGGTCACGCCACGCTGGCTGTATACGCGGCGCAGCAGCGGATGCATTTCGCCGGACCATTCGAGGTCCGCCGCCTGGCGCCGGATCAGAGTCGCCCCGTTCAAGCCGCCAGGCCGCCCAATATCGAAGTAAGCGTGGCCAGGTCGTTTCGACCACGCGATAACGCTCCGGGCGCCGGAACTGGCGTTGCAGGCGCCCGGGCAATTCCGGCGCCGGCAGGCCGGCGGCGGTGACCGCCTCGGCGAACTTGGCCGGATGCGCGGTTGCCAGGCAAATCATCGGCGTTTCCGGATCGCGGCCACTTTCGCGCGCGGCGCGCACGCCGACCGCGGTATGCGGATCGAGCAGGACGCCATGATCGCGCCAGACCTCGGCGATAGTGGCGCAGGTTGTAGCGTCGTTCGCGCTTGCGCTGCCAAAAACCTCGCGCATGGCTCGCCAGCGCGCCTCGGATAGGCTCGCCTTGCCTGCGGCGCCGTCGGCCATGAATTGCACGAGGGCCTTGCTGTCGCGTCCGAACAGGTCGAACAGGTAACGTTCGAAGTTGCTGGAAACGAGGATGTCCATGCTCGGCGAAAAGGTATGCTTGAGCGGGGCGATCAAATATTCGTTTCCGCCGATGAAACGATGCAGGATGTCGTTCTCGTTGGTGGCGACGATCAGCCGCTTCACCGGCAGACCCATCTCCCGGGCCAGATAGCCGGCATAGATGTCACCGAAATTTCCCGTCGGCACCGAGAACGAAACCGGGTGCTCCGGGGCGCCGAGCCGCAGCCCGGCATGAATGTAATAGACGATCTGCATGACGATGCGCGCCCAGTTGATCGAGTTCACGGCCACGAGTTGCAGCCCGGAGGGCAGAAAGGACTGATCGGCGAAGGCGGCCTTCACCAGCCGCTGGCAATCGTCGAAGTTACCCTCGACCGCCAGATTGAACACGTTGTCGCCCGCCACCGTGGTCATCTGCCTGCGTTGCACGTCGGAGACTTTCTCGTGGGGATGCAGTATGCAGATATCGACCTGGGCGGAATGGCGGCAGCCTTCGAGCGCCGCCGAGCCGGTGTCGCCCGAGGTCGCCCCGAGAACAAGTACGCGCCTGCCCTTGCGCCGCAGCACGTGATCGAGCATCCGGCCAAGCACCTGCAAGGCGAAGTCCTTGAAGGCCAGGGTCGGCCCATGGAACAACTCGAGCACGTATTCGCCTTCCACCAGCGCCGTAAGCGGCGCGACTTCGGGATGGGAAAAGCCGGCGTAACTCGCCTCGATCATGTGGCGCAGATCGTCTTCGGGGAATGCGCCGGCGGTGAAGATCGAAGCGATCCGCCAGGCGAGTTCGGCATAGGACAGATCGCGCATTTCCGCCAGGTCGGAGGCAGACAGGCGGGGCAGTTCGGCCGGAACGAACAGGCCCCCGTCCGGCGCGAGCCCGGTCAGCAGAACGTCTTCAAATGCCTGGCCGGAACAGCCGCCGCGGGTGCTGAGATATTCCACCTGTCATTCCCCGGCGGAAAAGGGCGCCACGCGGATCCGGCCGATCGGGCCGACGACGTCCGGCAGCGAGCCGAGTTCGGCGATGGCGGCGTTCATGTTCCCGTCCGGCACCGCATGGGTAAGCAGGACGATGGGAATGCTGCCGCCGTGGACTTCCTTCTGGATCACCGCCTCGATACTGATGGCGTGCTGTTCGAGCACCCGCGTGATCTTCGCCATCACTCCCATGCGGTCGAGCACCGGGATGCGCAGATAACATTCGGACTCGATGCCGTCTATGGATACGACGGGAAGTTCAGAGGCTGCGCCGTGGTAATGCAAGGCGGGCACAAGCGGCTGCGCGGCGCCGGCGCGAAGCTGGCGGGCAACATCGATGATATCGGCGACTACCGCCGAGGCAGTGGCGTCGGACCCGGCGCCCGGACCCTGGTACATCGTCGTGCCGACGGCGTGTCCCTTGACGACAATGGCGTTGTCCACGCCGGTCACCTCGGACAACAGCCAGCGCTTGCTGATCAGGGTAGGATGCACGCGCAACTCGATTCCCTGCCCGGTGCGCCGGGCGATACCCAGATGCTTGATGCGATAGCCGAGTTCTTCGGCGTAGGCGAGGTCTTCGGGCACGAGCGCGCTGATCCCTTCGGTGTACGTGGCGGCGAATTGCAGGGGAATGCCGAAAGCGATGGACGCCATGATGGTGAGCTTGTGGGCGGCGTCGGTGCCGTCCACGTCGAAACTCGGATCCGCTTCGGCGTAACCGAGTTCCTGGGCCTCGGTGAGCA
>CAZUSL010000188.1:0-2644 GCA_964622925.1 uncultured Pseudohongiella sp.
AACAGGGCGAGCGCGGCGCCGTTCATCTTGTCGGCGGCAACGCCGTTCAGATAGTCGGCGCCGGCGGTCGCCACGGTTGTGCCGCCGGCGACCAGCAGCAGGCAAAGAACAAGGGCGCCGGCGAGGTTTCCGGTCCAGGTCACGGCCCAGGACGCCGCCAGGTCGCGCAGCGGAATTCTGCGCTGCAGAACGCCTATGGTCATGTACATCACATGACCGGTGAAGAGTTCCGCGCCCGCAAAGACGACCAGTGTCAGCGCAATGCCGAAGCAGGCACCCATCGCCAGGCTTCGCCATGACGGATCTGCGACATGTCCGATCGTGAAGATCAGGGCGATTCCAAATCCGATGTAACTGCCCGCCAACATCGAAGACACGAAAAACCCCAGAGGATTGGACCTCAGGAAACCGATCTTCGTAACGGCGACATCGGATAACTCCTCTATCGTATTCTGTTTGGGCATCGCCGGTCTCAGTCCAGTATCGTGTTCGGCAGCCAAAGGGCGATATCGGGAAGAGCGATGACCAGAAGGAGTCCGATAATCTGCAACAGAACGAAGGGGATAATTCCCTTGTACACATCCGTTATCGCAATGCTCGAAGGCGCGCATCCCTTCATGTAGAAAAGCGTTATTCCGAATGGCGGTGTGAGAAAGGAGGTTTGCAGATTGATCGCCACGAGAAGCGCGAACCAGTGCATCATGTTGGCTTGGGGAACATGACTGCCGAAATCGAGCTGCGCGATAATCGGCGCGAATATCGGGAAAACGATCAAGGTGATTTCAATCCACTCGAGAAAGAATCCGAGAATAAAGATGATCGCCATGATGATGAAAAGGGTCGACCAGGCGCCGAGTTCCGCGGAGCCGACGAAGTCTTCGAACAGGAAGTCGCCGCCCAACGACCTAAAGACGTAGGCGAACGCCGTCGCGCCCAGGAAGATCAGGAACAGCATCGCGTTCGTCAGCATCGAACGGTGCAGGACGCCGGTCAGGACGGCCAGGTTCAGGCGCTTGTTCAGGAGTGCCAGCAACGTTGCCCCGAACGCGCCGACGCCCGCCGCCTCGGTCGGCGTCGCCCAGCCGAACCCGATCGATCCGAGAACGAGGAACATGAGAAGCAGCGGCGGCAGAAAACTTTTCAGGACCAGGAGCGCGATGTCGCCGATCGCTGTCGGCCCCTCGTCCCGAAGCATCATCGGCGCCTGTGCCGGTCTGAACGCGCCGATCGAGAAGATGTAGATGAGAAAAAGGCCGGACAGCATGAGGCCCGGAAGCAGGGCCGCGACGAACAGCGTGCCGACCGACGTGGACAGAAGGTCGGCCATGATGACAAGCATGATGCTGGGCGGAATCAGGATGCCGAGCGTTCCGGCCGCGCCGATCGTCCCGGTTGCCAGCGGCGCCGAATAACCCCGGTTCAGCATCACCGGCAGCGCCATCAATGTCATCATCACGACCGTGGCGCCGACGATCCCCGTCGTGGCGGCCATGATCGTGCCCATGATGGTGACCGCCAGGGCCAGGCCCCCGGGGACGCGCCGCAGAAGAACCTGGAGGCAGTACAGCAGGTCCCGCGCGACGTTGCTGCGCTCCAGCATCGTTCCCATCAGAATGAACATCGGAATCGCCGTCAGAACGAGGTTTTCTCCGACGCCGCCATACAGTCTGACGAGGATGTTGAAGAATTCCTTGGTCGAGAACGCACCCAGCAGGTTGCCGACGCCGGCGAAGAGCAGCCCCACGCCGCCGAGAACGAATCCCACCGGAAAACCGCTGAACAGCAGGACGGCCAGGGCCATGAACATGAAGGCGGGCAACAGATCGACGAAGGTCATGGCTTGGTTCGCTTTTCCGGCTGTCGCGTGATGTACGCGTGGTGAATCCGGCGCGCGCTTCAGTGTCCCGGAGCGTCGGTTTCGTCCGCGAGGCGCCCGGCGTCCCTGTGGAGACTTTGTGCGATGGCAGCTTCGGCTTCGGCCGGTCCGAACAGGATGAGGAACTGCCGCAGCGCGACCGATATTCCGGCCAGCATGAGCATGCCCAATCCGATGGTTAGGGCGGATTTTATGATCCAGCGGTCGGACAGCCCCGTGCCGGCCGACGACACTTCGTTGCTCACATAGGATTCAACCGCGAAGCCGATTCCGTTGTAGACCAGGATTCCGCAATAAGGGATTACGAAACAAAGACATCCGATCAGTTCGATCCAGGATTGCAGCCTGTTCGAAATCCGGCTTCGAAACAGATCGATCCGGACATGGGCGTTGGCGAGGAAGGCGTAACCGAGGCAAAAGATGAAAAGTACGGTGTGAAGGTGCCATTCGAGTTCCTGGAGCTTTGTCGATCCGAGTACGAAAAAGCGCCGGGAAACCACATCGAAGATAATTGCGATCATGAGGGCGAGCGCCATCCACGTCGCCGCCCTGCCGACATAACAGATGATGCGATTGAGTCCGATGCACGCTATTTGCAGAAAAATCATCGTCCCGTCTCGTCCTGGAATGAACTAAAAAAATCGGAGCTCCGAAATTCCGGAGCTCCTTAATTTTCCTGTGCCGGAGACCTCTAGCGGTCCAGATAGCCGATATTCAGCCAGGTGCTGTATCTCTTCTGCCACGCCGTCAGGGAGGTGTAGGCGTGCT
>CAZUSL010000189.1:0-21750 GCA_964622925.1 uncultured Pseudohongiella sp.
GTCTACCGGGACAAATCGGCGGAGGCGGCGTGAGGGTCGCGGCGGCGGCGCGGCCTTGCGCTCCGGTCGCTACGCTCCCTGCGCGCAAGGCCGAATTTGACGGCACTTTGCATCAAGCATAGACTCTGGAAATCGAGGGCTACAAATCAACCCGGGCACACCTTAAATCAGTCCTCAGACTGTCCTGTAAATCAGGACCACCCCACAGCGTCATCAGTTCGTACGGTGCGTTTGCCTCGACGGGGAAGCCGAACATTTTCTGCGTTCCATGCTGCATGAACATGAAGGCCGAGAGTATCCGCAGAACGGAAAGGAGTTCGTCCGAGTAACGGGAAAGCGTGGATCCGACAGCATTAATCACTTTGGTCTCCTTGCCGGAAGCGAGCCGGCGGTAAGTGTTGCGCCATCCGGCGGCCGGCAGGCCGCCACGGGGTCACTATATGCCCATTTTTCAGACTGCGGCAAGCGCCTGTTCGAGATCGGCGCGGATGTCGTTGATGTGCTCGATGCCGATGCACAGGCGAATGGTTTCCGGGCGCACCCCGGCCGACAGTTGCTCGGTTTCAGTCAACTGGCGATGTGTTGTCGACGCGGGATGGCAGGCGAGCGTTTTCGCGTCGCCAATGTTGACCAGCCGCTTGATCATCTTCAGCGCGTCGTAGAATCGAACGCCGGCCTCGAAGCCGCCGTGCACGCCGAAGGTCAGCAGCGACGCGGGCCTGCCGCCGCAATACTTGTTCGCCAGCGCGTGGCCCGGGTCGGAGGGAAGCCCGGCGAAACTTATCCACTCCACCTTGTCGTGCTGCGAGAGATATTCGGCAACGGCCAGGGCGTTTTCGCAATGCCGCTCCATCCGCAGATTGAGCGTTTCCAGGCCCTGCAGGATGAGAAAAGCGTTCAGGGGGGAGAGCGCGGAACCGGTGTTGCGCAATGGAACGGTTCGCGCCCTGCCGATGTAGGCGGCTTCGGCGAGCGCTTCGGTATAGACGATGCCGTGATACGAAGGCTCCGGGTTGTTCATCTCGGGGTAGCGCTCCGCGTATTCCGGCCACGGGAACTTGCCGGAATCGACGATCACGCCGCCGATCGAAGTGCCATGGCCGCCGACGTATTTCGTCAGCGAGTGCACGACGATGTCCGCGCCGAACTCGATCGGCCGGCAAATCGCCGGGCTCGGCACGGTGTTGTCGACGATGACCGCGACGCCGTGCCGGTGCGCCATCTCGCAGATCGGCGCCAGATCGACGATATTGCCCGCCGGGTTGCCGACGGTTTCGCAATAGACGGCGCGGGTATTGTCGTCGATGAGTTTTTCCAGGGCGGCGGGCGAGTCGTCTTCGGCGAAACGCACCTCGATGCCCTGGCTCGGCAGCATGTGGGCGAAGAGCGTATAAGTTCCGCCGTAGAGTTGCGGAACCGTGACGATGTTGTTGCCGGCGCTGGCCAGGGTCAGAATCGAGTAGTTGATGGCCGCCATTCCCGAACTCACGGCGAGCGCGGCCAAGCCCCCTTCCATCGCCGCCATGCGCGCTTCGAGCACGGCGTTGGTGGGATTCATTATGCGCGTGTAGATGTTGCCGGGCACGGCAAGGTCGAACAGGTCCGCGCCATGTTGCGCATCGTCGAACTCGTAGGCGACTGTCTGAAAAATGGGGACAGCGACTGCCCGCGTACTTGCGTCTGTTTCGTATCCGCCATGTATGGCGATCGTTTCCTGCTCCACCGGTCAACTCCTTAATGCCATGAATCTGAAATCGCCCGGAATGATACAGCAAATCCGGGCTTGTGCGAGGGCGTCCCATTCCTGCTATTCTCGAATCGGAAGTTCAATTCAGAATGCAAGAGGTATCGTCATGCCAAACAAGTATCTCGCCGCCGGACTCGGCGCGGCTTTGCTGTTCGCCGGCCATGTTTCCGCCCAGACCGGAGGCAACATCGTCACCGGCGAAGGATTTCCGAATCCCGTCCCGGTCGTTGAAAACGAATGGGGCGATCTTCCCGCGGGACGCCAATGGGGTTCCACGGCGGGGATCGATATCGACCCCACCGACGGCCATGTGGTTGCCTACGAGCGTTGCGGAGCGGGAGCGCTCGGCGGACAGGGCACCAATTGCGACAGCAATCCCGTGGATCCGATTTTCAAGTTCGACCGGCACACCGGTGAAATCCTGGCAAATTTCGGCGCCGGCATCATGGTCACCCCACATGGCATTCACGTGGACGACGAAGGCAACATCTGGGTAGCCGATTTCGCCGGCAACGCCGAAGGCACAAAGGGTCATCAGGTGCACAAGTTCAGCCCCGACGGCGAACTGCTCATGAGCCTGGGCACCGCGGGACAGCCCGGCAACGACAGCGCTCATCTGAATCAGCCCAACGACGTGATCGTGGGGCCGGACGGCAGCATTTACGTGGCGGACGGGCATAGCGGTCAGGGCATGCTCACCGCGCAGGCCCTCGAAGAAGGCCGCCAGGCGGGCCTGACCGCGCGAATCGTGAAATACGCGCCGGACGGAACCTATATCAAGGAATGGGGCCAGCTCGGCACGGCCCACGGCGATTTCCGCACGCCACACGCGCTCGAGTTCGATTCCCGGGGCCGGCTATGGGTCGCCGACCGCGGCAATCACCGGCTCGAGATTTTCGATCAGGACGGCAATTATCTCGAGTCCCGGTACAGCTATGGCCGCATCAGCGGGATTTTCATTACCGACGACGACATGGTCTACGCCATCGATTCGGAGTCAGGCCCGCTGCGTCACGAGGCTTGGCATTGCGGCGTGCGGATCGGACCGCTGGATGAAGACCGCATCGTCGGATTCATTCCGGGGTATCAGACCGAAAGCAGGGGAGACCAGGGTACGGCAGGCGAAGGTGTCGCCGTGGACGCTGATGGCAATGTATTCGCCGCCGAAGGTCCCGCGTCCCTGCCGCTCGCGGGCGGCGCCTTCACGAAGTACTCGGCGCAATAAAAAATACCTTGTACAACAAGGGATTGTTCCTGCTATTCTCGAAAGCCGCCGCGGGAGTTTTCCCGCGGCGGTTGTCAATCTGATCAAGCCGTAAAAGAAGGAGGGGGCCATGGCCATCAGCGAGACCGCCACTGTACAGGAAGCGGAAGCCCATCTGGAACAGAACATGCGCACCGTCGCGCTTACGGCGCTGGCGGGCACCAGTATCGAATGGTATGACTTCTTCCTATACGCGGCCGCCGCCGCGCTCGTATTTCCCGCCGTCTTCTTTCCGGAAAGCACGCCGACCGTCGCGCTGATCCTCTCCTTCGGCACCTTTGCCTTCGGTTTCATCGCGCGGCCCCTCGGCGGCATCATGTTCGGCCATTTCGGCGACCGCATCGGCCGCAAGAAGACCCTGGTGATCGCGCTGGCGCTGATGGGCGTCGCGTCCACGCTGATCGGTCTGCTGCCGTCCTATGCCACGATCGGCGTTGCGGCGCCGATCATATTGACGTTGCTGCGTTTCTGTCAGGGCCTGGCCATCGGCGGTCAATGGGGCGGAGCAATGTTGCTCGTTACAGAAAGCGCCCCTTCCAGCGAACGCGGCTGGTACGGCGCCTACGCCCAGGCCGGAGCGCCGGTGGGCGTGATTCTCGCCAACCTGGCCCTGATCGGCATAAGCGCCATGGTGTCGGACGAGTTTTTCCAGACCTGGGGCTGGCGCATTCCCTTCATAGCCAGCGTAGCGCTGATCGGCATCAGCATGTTCGTGCAACTCAAGCTGGAAGACACGGTGGCTTTCCGCGAACTGGAAATGGTGCGCGAAGCGCACAAGGACGAACATCCCGAAACCCGGGCCGTGCGCCGCTCGCCTGTGCTCGAAGCCCTGGTCAAGTACCCGAAAACCATCTCCCTGGCGGCGGGGGCCTTTCTCTCGATCCAGGTTTCGTTCTATATCCTCATTGCCTTCATCCTGGCCTACGGCAGCCAGGGCGTCGCCGGCATGAGCCGCGACGAGATGCTCAGCGCGGTGCTGATCGCTTCGGCCCTGATGATTCCGTTCCAGTTCTGGGCGTCGGGTTATTCCGACCGCAACGGGCGCCGCGGCATCTACATGCTGGGGGCGATACTTACCGGGGTGTGGGCGTTTGCGCTTTTCCCGCTGATCGACACCGGCGATTTCTGGCTGATCGTGGTCGCCGTGACCGGCGGGCTCTGTTTCATGGCAATGATGTACGGTCCCCAGGCGGCCTTCTATACGGAATTGTTCAGCACCGAAGTGCGTTATTCCGGCGCCTCACTGGGTTACCAGTTCGGCGCGATTCTCGGCGGCGCCTTCGCCCCGATGATCGCAACCTTCCTGTGGACGGAATACGCCGTCGTCTGGGTATCGGTCTATATCGCGTTGGCCTCTGTGATTGCGCTGCTTTGCGTGTGGACGCTGAGCGAGACTTCGGGCGACAGCCTGCACGACGTTCACGGCAGCGACCGCTGAGCGTCGTATTGAATTAGGCCGGTCGCTGCACTATGCTGGCTTGACAAACGGATGGGACACCCATCGGTCAAAATCCAATTACGGAGATCGATCATGCGCCTTTCTATCCTGACCGGATTGTTGCTTGCCGCCCTTGCCGGCAAAACCGCCATCGCCGCCGACCGGGTCGGTAACTTCGGCCTCATCGACGCCGACGGCGATTTCCACCAGTTGTCCAGATACGCGTATCTGAATGCGCTGGTAATCGTCAGCCAGGCCAATGGCTGCGCGGTGAATTACAACCAGAACCACAAGTACAAGTTGCTGGAAACCACCTGGAAGGAAGAGGGCGTCGAGTTCCTCATGCTCAACGCTTCCGACGATCGCGAAGCGGTAGCCGCCGAGGCGAACGTGTTCGACTACCGGTGGCCCATCCTGATCGACGATGCGCAACTTGTCGCCGGTTCGCTCGGTATCGAAAAAGCCGGTGAACTCCTGGTGCTCGATCCTTCGCGGCTGGAGATTCTCTATCGCGGGCCCCTGGACCAGCCGGAGACCGACGACGCGCCCGCCAGGTCCCATATCAAGGACGCGCTATGGAGCGCCATCACCGGGGAAACCCGCGATGCGGAAACGGTAATCCTCGATGCGCCGGGCTGCGAGATCGATTTCGACGTGCGGGACCGTTTCGCCGGGAATACGCCGGACTACGCCGCCGATGTCGCTCCCATCCTGCGCGAGCGTTGCGCCAACTGCCACCGCCAGGGCGGTATCGCGCCTTTCGCCATGGACAGCCACCAGATGGTTCGGGGCTGGTCGCCGATGATTCGCGAAGTCCTGATGACCAAGCGCATGCCACCGGCCCAGGTCGATCCGCATTACAACCGGTTTTCCAATGCACGCTATATGCCGACCGATGAATTGCAGACCCTCGTGCATTGGATCGACGCCGGCGCGCCTCGCGGCGACGGTCCGGAAGATCCGCTGACCGGTCTCGAGTTTCACGAAGGCTGGCAACTCGGCGAGCCTGACCATATCGTCTATTCGGAGAAATTCACCGTGCCGGCGACCGGCGTGGTGGACTACCGTTTCCCTGTAGTGGCTCTGCCGTTCGAAGAAGACAAATGGGTGAAGGCCGTGCAGTTCATCCCCGGCGAGCGGTCGGTCGTGCATCACATGATCGCGCGTGTGGTCGAACCCGACTACGACCGGACCGCGGGGCCTGACCAGCAAGGCGAAACCCGCTTCCTCGAAGGCTTCGCGCCGGGCAAGGACGACGCCACGGTCTTTCCCGAAGGCACCGGAGTCTACATTCCCAAGGGCTACAAGATCGAAATTTCCGAGCACTACACGACCATGGGCCGCGAGGTCACCGATCAGACCGCCATCGGCCTCTATTTCGCGGAGGAAACGCCGGACCACGAATTCCGCACCTACTCCCTGTCCCATGGCGGCAGCAATATCGTGATTCCCGCCGGCGCCAGGGATCATCGCATGTACGCCAGCCACGTGTTCGAGAAGGAAGTGATGATGCACGCCTTTCGGCCGCACATGCATACGCGCGGCAAGAACATGCGCTTCAAGGTGATATACCCCGACCAGAGTTCGGAAGTCCTGATCAATGTGCCGAACTACAATTTCAACTGGCAGCCGACCTATCGGCTGGTCGAGCCCAAATTGCTGCCGGCGGGCTCGCGGGTCGTGATCGACGGAGCATTCGACAATTCCGAGATGAATCCCGGCGCGGCCGATCCGACAGTGCCGGCGCTGGGCGGCCTGCAAACCTGGGAAGAGATGTTCATCGGCTATTTCACGTTCCACAACACCCAGGAAATCTGATTAACGTTAGCTGAAAAAAATCTTGCGCATACGCGATTGCAATAACCCGGCGGATTTCCGCAAGCTGGCGCAGAAACGGCTGCCGGCGCCCCTTTTCCATTACATCGACGGCGGCGCCGACGACGAGGTCACCTTGCGCCGCAATACCAGCGCCTTCGACAATGTCAGGCTGATTCCCGACGCGCTGGCGGATCTGACGAATCTGGATCTGTCGGTGAACGTGCTCGGCCAGGATCTGGACTGGCCGGTGTTCTGCTCGCCGACGGCGATGTCGCGGCTGTTTCATCATCACGGCGAGAATGCGGTGTGCCGCTCGGCCTGGCGCCATCGCACCATGTACAGCCTGTCGACGATCGCCACCACGAGCATTGAGGAAATCGGCGCGCTTACGCCCGGCCCCAAGTGCTTCCAGTTGTATATTCACAAGGACCGCGGGATGAGCTGGGATTTCATCGAGCGTTGCAAGGAGGCGAATTTTTCGGCCATCTGCCTGACCGTGGACACCCTGGTAGCCGGCAATCGGGAGCGTGACCTGCACACCGGCATGACTACGCCGCCGCGTTTCACCCTGGCGAGCATGCTCAGTTTTTTCATGCACCCTCACTGGAGCCTCAACTATCTGACTTCGAGGAAATTCGAACTCGCCAACGTTTCCGCCAACATAGAAGAGGGGACGAAAAAGCTCATCTCGGTCATCGACTACATAAACAGCCAGTTCGACCGTTCGATCACCTGGAAGGACGCCGAAGAGGCGATCCGGCGCTGGGGCGGACCGTTTGCGATCAAGGGAGTGATGTCGGTGGACGACGCCCGCCGCGCGGTGGATATCGGCGCAAGCGCCATTATGATTTCCAACCACGGCGGCCGCCAGCTCGACGGCTCGACGGCGCCCTTCGATCAGCTCGGACCCATCGTAGACGCCGTGGGCGACCGCATCGAAGTCATTCTCGACGGCGGCGTGCGCCGCGGCACCCATGTGTTGAAAGCGCTGGCGATGGGGGCGAAAGCCTGCATGATCGGAAGAGGCTACCTGTACGCGCTCGCCGCCGGAGGCGAACCCGCGGTCGACCGCGCCCTGACCAAATTGCGGGATGAAATCGGTCGCGACATGATCCTGATGGGCTGCAATTCAGTGAAGCGGCTGAATCGCGCGCGATTGCATTTCGACTAGCGGCGGATCATTTCCTGACCCATCTCCCGTTTTCGTCCTGCACATAATGGCCTGAGCGGGTTGCCTGCACCGCGCGCTCCCAGGCCACGGCCGCTACCTGTTCGACGGTGATGCCGTTGTCGCGGGCGATCTGTTCGTAACGCCGGCGCCGTTCTTCGTTGACTTCGCGCACCAGATCGCGGACTTCGGCGGCGGCGGTGCCGGCCACGAGGCCGACATAGCCGTCGCGCTGTTCTCCCACCAGTCCCTGATCCTTCGCCTCCTGCAAGGTAATGGCCCAGGCCGGCCCGGCCAGCAGCAGTCCGAGCAATGCAACCGTGGTCCATGCAGTCAGTTTTCTCATGAGAGTCTCCTAGAACAGACCGCTGTCTTCGCTGAACAGCGCATCGAGATCTTCCTCTACCTGCACCCTGATCTCGTGTTCGATGCGCACGTTGAGATTGATGGTGATCGGTTCCGTCGGTACGGCGACCTGCACGGTGGGCGTGCAGCCCGCCAGGACCAGCAGCAACGCGAGTTTCCGCGTCAGGTTCATGTTCGTTTCCCTGTTTCCGGCCGCTTTCGGCCCGGCCTGTTCAGTACTTGTCGGCATTCTCGCACGATCGCATTAACCGCGGCTGAACGCGATTGACCCGGTCGGCCCGAAGGTGACAGAATGCGCGCCTCGACTTTGGGGGGAATGATCGATGTTCGACCTGGATGGACTTCGCCAGGCACGGGATGTCGTTGCGCGTCATATGCCGCCGACGCCGCAATACCGCTGGCCCGGATTATGCAGCCTCGCGGGTTGCGAAGTCTGGCTGAAGCACGAAAATCACACGCCTATCGGCGCATTCAAGGTGCGCGGGGGCCTCGTGTTGCTCGATGAATTGCAGCGCGGGCCCGGCCTGCCGCACAAGATCGTCACCGCGACCAGGGGAAACCATGGCCAGAGCATTCCTTATGCAGCCTGCCGTCTTGGCGTGCCGGTCACGGTATACGCGCCGAAAGGGAACAGCGTGGAGAAAAACGCGGCCATGACCGGTTGGGGCGCGGAATTGGTTGAGTTCGGCGACGATTTCGAAGAGTCGCGGCTCGAATCGGTGCGTGTCGCCGAGGAAGAAAGCGCGATGATCGTGCCGCCGTTTCATCACGCGCTGGTGCGCGGAGTGGCGACATACGCCCTTGAACTTTTCGAGGCGATTGCCGGTCTCGACGCGGTTTATGTGCCTATCGGCATGGGATCCGGCGTCTGCGGAGTCATCCGGGTGCGGGATCTGCTCGGCTTGCAAACCGAGGTCATCGGCGTGGTGGCGAAAAACGCCGCGGCGATGGCGCGCAGTCTGGAAGCGGGCAGGGTGGTGGCGACGGAATCAGCCAACACTATTGCCGACGGCATGGCCTGCCGCGTACCGATGGAGGAACCGCTCGAGATCGTGCGCAAGGGCGCGGCGCGACTTGTCGAAGTCAGTGATGAAGAGATCGCCGATGCCATGCGCATGTTGTATCGCAGCACGCACAATCTTGCCGAGGGCGCCGGCGCGGCCGCTTTCGCAGCGCTGATGCAGGAGCGGGAAAGACAAGCCGGGCGCAAGATAGGCGTGATCCTCACCGGCGGCAACGTCGATGCTGAAGTTTTTCGCAGGGTGCTTGGCGGCTAAGAATCTAGCGGTGGTTCCACCAGGCGAGATCCGAGAACGATCGCAGATCCAGTTCGTGGGTCCAGGCAGAGCGATGTTGGTGGGCGAGGTGGAAATACGTTTCCGCCATCTTTTCTGGTAGCAGCAATCCGTCCTTGTCCAGGCCGCGTTTTTCGCGGAGTTTCCGGAAACCCTCTTCTCCCAGCATCTTGCCGAGCGTGTCGGGGGCGTCGACGGCGCCGTCGACCAATATGTGCGCGACGTGTATCCCCTTGGGGGCGTACTCGGCGTTCAATGTCTGGCAGAGCATGCGGCGGCCGCCCATCGCGGCGGCGTGAGAATGCTGCCCGGCGTTGCCGCGGACCGCGGCCGTCGCGGAGGTGACGAGAAACGTGCCGCTGCCTCGCTGTTCCATGATGGGCAGCAGTACTTTCGCCATCCGAAACAAGGCGAATGTCGCCATTCGCCAGCCCAGTTCGAACGCCTTGTGGCTGGTGTCCGCAAGTGTGCGATTGCCGATCTGCGCGCCCAGGTTGAACAGGACCACTTCGACAGGTCCGATCTCTTTCTCGATCCTGACAATGTGTTCCTCGATCGAGTTTTCGTCCACGGCATTCAGCAGAAACCCGGTCGCGTCGCCGCCGTCCGCTTGTATGTCTGCGACCAGCTTTTGCAGCCCTGCTTCATCGGTGCGCCGGCACAATACCGCGTGGTAGCCTTCCCCGGCGAATTTCTTCGCGACGCTGCCGCCGATGCCCGCTCCTGCGCCCATTACCAGACAAACCGGTTTCATGCGTTCTCTCCTGTGACAATGATCCCGTTCTCGACAAGTTGCCGCCGTTCCTCTTCCGAGTATCCGAGCCGCTCAAGTATATCGGTCGAATGCTCACCCAGCTTTGGCGCCCGCGCGCCGATCGCGCTCGGCGTCCTGCTGAATCGCGCCGCCGGTCGCGCCTGACGAACTTCGCCGAAACCCTCATATCTGGTTCTGGCTATCGAATCGCTCGCGACGATCTGCTCGTTGTCCAGCAGTTGCCTGCGCCTGAGCAAGGGCGCGTTGGGCACGTCGTTTTCGTTCAGACGCGCAAGAATCTCCTCGCTCGGCCACTTGACGATTTCCGCGCGAGTTATCTCCTTGCGAATTTGCGCATTCCGCCCTCGGGCGCGCGCCGTCGAGAAACGCTCATCCTCGATGAGGTCTTCCCGATCGATGGCCCGGCACATCCCGACCCATTCCTTGTCGGATATGACGCCTGCCGTTATGTACCCGTCCCGTGTCGGGTATATCAGGTCCATCGAGCCCGACCTTTCCGCGGGGTCAAACTCGGCGTCGGCGTAGGTCAGCCCGCCCATGCCCTCGGGCCAGAAGAAGGCGAGCATGGCGTCCAGCATGGACAACTTGATGTGCTGTCCCTCGCCGGACCTTTCCCTGTGAAACAGTGCGCTCGAAACAGCCTGGGCCACGGTAAGCGAGGCCACCTTGTCGGCGATGATGACCCTGAACATCTCGGGTTCCCTGTTGAGGCGATTCGCCTGGATGTCCGTAGCGCCGGAAAGGGCCTGTATCACGGGGTCGTAAACGCGCTGATCGGCATACGGCCCGGTTTCGCCGAAACCGCTGATCGAAACGTAGATGATGCGTTGGTTCCGGGCGCGAACCGTTGCTTCACCGAACCCCATGCGTTCCATGGCGCCGGGACGAAAGTTCTGCAGCAATACGTCGGCTTGCTCGATAAGTCGCCATAGCACATTTTGACCGGCCTCTCGCTTGAGATTCACCGCGATGGATTTCTTGCCGCGGTTACACGAAAAAAATGTAGGCGGAATCCCGTTGTGCGGTTGCCCCAAATGGCGCATCTGCTCGCCATGCAGAGGTTCGACCTTGACAACATCGGCGCCCTGGTCGGCGAGCATGGCCGCGGCCACGGGGCCGGAAACCATGCTGGTGAGATCGATGACTTGCATGCCTGCCAGCGGTCCCATTGTTCACCCTCCCTTGCGTTCGGAGTAATTGATGGCGCAGGCCTTCCTGTAGGCCTCGCGTTTCGTGATCGAGTCTCTGTACCTCAGGAGCGAATCCTCCAGGTCGAAGTCGTAACGCACGGCCCAATCCAGACAGGAAACCAGAATGATATCGGCCAGGCCAAACCGGTCGCCCACGACAAAGTTGCGGTCCTCGAGATGAGTCGCAATCAGGGAGAGATGTCTGGAGGCATAGGTTCTGGCGGATGCGACCGCTTGCGGGGCTTCACCGTATATTGGCGCGAGAGCGCCATGGCGACGCATGACGTAGAGACTGGTTTCGTCGAGTTCGCCATAAAAATAGCTTACCCATTCGTCCTCTTTGGCGCGCATCTCCGGGCGTTTCGGGGCCATGATCGTCGACTTGTTCCCGTAGCGGGCAATCAGATAACGGCTGATGGCTACGCTTTCGGAAAACACGAGTTCGCCATCGACCAGGCAAGGCACCTTCTGTTTGGGATTGAGCCGGGTGTATTCCTCGGTTTGCGTCTCGCCCGTTCTCGGGCCGATGGGAACGTGCCGATAGTTCAGACCCAGTTCTTCCGCTGTCCAAACGGGTCTGAGTGTCCGCATCGTGCCCGCGCCCCAGATTTCGATTGTCGGTGAATCTTTCATTCGGCGGTATAGAAGATCAGATCGCCAGGCGGTCCGAGCAACTCGATCAACTCATCGGCTGTTTCCGACTCGGCAACATACCAGAAAACGTCTTCCAGCGATTTACCGGTGGCGAACATGAAATCTTCGACGAGATCTTCCACCGAATCGCCGTCGATGCCGTACACATTGCGGATCGCGAAAAGAACCGAGGGCATGAAATCTTCGGCATCGGGAAACAGCAACTCGTTGAGATGGTCGAGCACGTCGGTCTTGTCTGTTGATTCGACGATGTCGAAAACCTGGCCGATGACGTTCGGATCGTCGAACAGGTCGGCGCCGGCATAAGCGAAAATCAGTTCCAGCGTATCGTCGATGAGCAGGCTCGCCCTGGGCGAGGCCGCGATACCGTCGGTGAACTGGATCTTCTCGACTTTCTCGCTGATGTTAACCCACCTGAGGCCATCGGGTGTCGTTACTTCGAGCCGTGCGGCGACGTCGGAAAAATCGGAAACTTCCCTGACATCGGTGCTGGGGAGGTCGAATACGAGGATGTCTATCGAGAAAGTCCCTTCCACATGGACTTCGCCGTCCCAGGTGATCCGATTGATCTCCGGGCTCGGTTTTTCCAGGATAAAGCCGGGCACCGAGGCGGAGAATCTGAGCTTGTCGAGCAGTTCATCGACGGTAATTTCAGGATTCTGCTGAATCAGCAAGGCGGCGACGCCGGCGATATAGGGCGATGCGTAGGAAGTTCCTCCCTTGCCGGGATCAATCAGATCGTAATCCTCGTCCTCGCCCGGATAATATCCGCCGCTGGGAGCGGCATAGAACCCGTACTCGATAGTGCCGGCCAATGCGCTGGACAAGGCCGGCAGGAGCGTGTTGTTGCTCAGGTTCCCGACGACGATCATGGGATATTCGAAGGCGAAAAGCGGAAGGCCGACCGGTTCGGACAAGCCGGTATTTCCCGCCGCAAGCACCAGCAGAACGTTGTGGTCGATCGCGTACTTGATTGCCTGATCGAGCATCTCGTTCGGTGAAAGCGTCCTGATGCCCAGGGACAACTGGACGATTCGCGCGCCCTCATCGACCGCGTAGCGGATTCCCTGCGCGACTCTCTCGGCGCTGCCGCTCCCGTCCTCCAGGACCCTGACGTCGATAATTTCGGCTTTCGGCGCTATGCCGGTTATATCCGGCTGTTCATCTCCGGCATTGTCCAGGTCGTTCCTTCCCGCTATGACTGACGCCACCTTCAAACCGTGGGTTCTTTGCGTGTCCGCTTTCGGCGCCGTGGTTTCGAAATCGTCGTCAACGAAGTCACGTTCGCCGATTACCTCGATTTCGGGATGATCGATGATGCCCGTGTCGATAATCGCGATTCTGACGCCGGTTCCGTCATAACCGGCTTTCCAGGCTTCGTACGCATTGAACAGATTGAGTTCTTCGTTATTGTTGAAATCGCTGACGGGGAGCTTCTCCGGCTCTTCATTCCCGAGTTCGATGTCGAGCAAGGTGACCAGATCGGGAATGCCCCAGCCGTAATCGACCGACCAGCCTCGAGGATTTATCGAGTATTGGTATTCGAAGGGCACGCCCGATGCGGGAACTATTACGCCGCCATAACCCGTAAACTTGAAATCGATCGAGCCATCCCTGGAGAGAACGCGAAACATGTCGGCCGAGGACTCGCTGCGCCAACTGGTCCTGATATTCGGAGCAATGACATAGAGAACCTCTTCGTTTTCCACGCTCTCGGAGTACTCGTAGATATACAGGAGCTTGCCGGAACGGTTGGTGAATCTTATTTCCGCCAGGGGTTCCACCGGCCGGTCGGAATCGGGGTCCCGGTACAATCTTTCGTAGTCGGGATGGAACCTGTCATAGAAGTTTATCGCCATCTTCTGCTTTCCTTCGTCGTGCGGCTGTCGAGGGACGGATTGTTTCAGTTCATCGGCGGTTCAACTGTTCTTCCAGTACCCGGGTTATCTCCCGGCCCGCGCGCAGGCTGCGCAGCAATTCCGGAATATTGTCGGTGATGTTCACGTTCAGGTTGATCGGTTGACCGGGATTGACGGTGGGATTGGTTCCGGTGATTTCCGTCTGCAGTCGCAGATCGCCGGATTCGTCCAGTTGCACATGGCTGTTCAAGGTTTCGAAGCGGTAGTCGGACAACAGTTCGTTGACGGTCTGCATACGCGGGTCGCTCGCGGGCTGCTGCGGAGTATAGCGGATCGTTCCGCCCGGCTGCAGGGCCCCGATCAGCCCATCCTCGATGCGAATGCCGTCGGGCTCGATTCGTACGGGCAGATAGCCGCTGACGCGGCCGGTAACCGCCAGATCGTCGTAGTTGGCGAGACCGGCTACCTGGGCGAGATCCACATCGCTGAGGACCAGATTCAATGCGAGTGGCGGCCGTGGCGACTCCAATTGCCCGCGGTCCAGGCGCAATAGCGGCAAGTTGACCGTGCCGCCCAGCAAGGCAGCTTGCAATTGCCTGATTTCCAGCACGCCGCCGGTACTGTCGAAACTGTAATTCCAGTGCAAGTCTTCCAGCTGCAGGCCCGGATCGACCCGGGCCAGGCTCGCTTCGAGCGGCCCGGCGTTGCGCAGGCCGAGATCCGCTGTGAGCTCGAATTCCAAATCGGTATCGAGATCGATGAAGGCGGTTTCCGCGATGTATCCGCTGAGGTCCCGGAGCCGAAGCAACATGCCGCCCCCAAGGCTGCCGCCGGTCCACTCGATGCTGCCGATCCCGGCGATACTGCCGGCCACCACGTCGCCTTGCGGCAGGTCCGGAGAAAGAAATGACGAGAGCGGGCTTTCGCTGCTCAAACGGAATTCAGGCAATTCGAAGTCGGCGAAACCCGAAGCGTCGTCGAATCGATGCAACACTTCGGCGCGAATCGCAGGCAGGCCTTCCATGAGCAACTCCGATGCGCTCAATTCCAGGCTTGAAATTTCTACGGACGCAAGGACTGCCTGCAAAGCGCCGTCGATGACGTTGCCGGCAATGCTGCCCCGGAGTTCGATTTCGCCCACGACCAGGCGCAACTCGGCGACTTCGACCTTTTCTATTCGGAACCAGGCGAAATCCGCGCTGACGCCATCGGCGCCAAGCGACAATCCTTCGTTTGCCAGCGTCAATCCCGCGAGATCGAATCCATCCAGACGCAATTCGAGTTCATCGAACCGTTGCAATTCGAGATCGAAGTCTTCGAGATATCGTCCGGCCGCCCAATGGGCCAGGGGCGTGGCATAAAACCGGAGCAGGGCGCCGGGAAGCAGGAGCAAGAGCGACAACAGCAGGAAAATCAGCCACTTGCCGCGTTTCTTGCCGGTCATGGGTGCTGCTGTCTACATGGGTTGGGACATGATCATCGCGTGTTCCATGTCCATCGCCGAACGGCTGCGGTTGCGCTCGGACTGCATCAGTTCACCGACCGCGGGGCCTCCCTGGTTGTAGATGCCGCCGCGCAATGCAAACAGCAGATAGTTCATGCTGTCGGTGAGGTTTTCGGTCTTGTTGGTGAAATCCGCGGTCACGGCCGTGATCAGTTCGTCCCGGTTATCGAGATTCGGATACGCCATGATGTCGGTGACGATCGACTCGAGCACGTTCAGATTGTCGAGGATGATCGCCGCTTCCATGGACTGGCTGTAGAGATTCGGCGCGATGGCGGGCGCCATCGGCAATTCGACCGGCGCCGGGAACATGGTCATGCCGCCGGCGGATCCCATCTTGTTCCAGAAGCGCTCAAGCGTCGTGGCGACGCCGCCCCGGACATTGCTGTCTACCGATTCGAGCACCACGGCTTCCAGGGCGGCGAGTTGCAGCCACTGGTTCGACCAGAGAAAGCCGCGCAACAGCGGAAAGCCGCTCTGGAAGGCGCTGGCCTGGGGGTGGGTAAGCAACAGGCTGACATTCTTCGGCGTACTCGATACTGAGTGCATGTCGTCGGTCATGTAGTCGGCGACCGCGTCCTGCACCGCGGCGCGCTTGTCACCGATCGAGTCGTCGACGTAAATAGCGAACAACTGACTTTCGAAGCGGCGGCCGCGTTCGAAGATTTCCGCGGTGTGGCGGTCGATCGAAGCACTGTTCTGGAATGATGCGGCGGCCTCGGCGGGATCGAATTCCTGGCGCAATTGCTCCTGCAAGGCGACGCGGACCGCGGTTTCACGCTCGCCGTAAGGATTCGCCATGTCCATGGACATGGCCACTTCCCCGGCGCTGTGCCCGCCCATGGCCATCATTTCCTGCATGGTCATGTTGGCCATCATCTCCAGTTGCATCGCCAGTTCCATGCGCGCATCCATGGTTTCCGGGTCGGCGTTGATTTCGGCGATGGCGTCCAGCGCCGCGGCCTGGGTCACGTCGAAGGCGCTGAACAGGTCGGCGAGTTCGGGATAGGCGTCGCGAACGGTTTCGTCGGATTGCGCCTGGGCCGCACCGGCGGCGCCAAGCGCCAGCGCCAGGGCAATTGCCCGACCGAAAATTCTCGTAAAGCTCATGCTTGGTTCCCCACTGAATTAGTCTTCGAACGCAGATGCGCAAACCCAAAAATTATAACCACATCCAGCCTCCCCGGTGTGATATTTTGTGTCTGGCCCCGGCGACAGCGGCGATATCGAAGCCACAACTCTTACCGCTGGAACAGGTAGGAGAATTTGACGAACAACTGGTCGCCGTCGCGGCGCAGGTCGGTGGTGTTGACCAGTTCCCTTTCGCCTTCGAAATCCACGATCTCGAAATTGCTGCTGTTGGAGTTGTAGCCGACGTAAAAGGCCGACCAGGGGTTGATCACGTAACGCAGCAGCAGATCGAAATTGAGGTTGCGTTCGTCTTCCAGTCTTGTCAGGGGTCCGCCCGTGGTTTCCTCGTATTGGGTGATGAAACGCAGCGACCATTCGCGGGTGAACTGGTAGTTCCAGTTGGAGCGAAAGATCTCGTTGCTGAAAATGTGGGCGCCCGCGGGATTCCGCACTTCGGTATAGAGATAAGTGTTGTTGATCCGCAGCCGGTCGATGGGGCGCCAGAGCGCATCGGCCGTGACACGGGAGTGGTCGGCCACATAGGGAAGACTGCCCGCGTTCGGCACCAGATTCAACGTGGAGCCCCAGCGGTAGCTCAAGCCGAATTCGAGCGTGTTGAGTGAATTGTTGTTGAATTGAACCTGCCAATCGTCGTAGTCGTGGTTCTGCGTGAGCATGATTCCTGGATAATCGCCCGGCTGCAGGATTTCGTTGTACCCGACCCAGCCCAGGCTCAGCGAAGAGGTGTCGGTGGCGAAATCCAGCGTAGGTCCGTTCTGATGGTAGATCTTGGTGCCATCCCAGTCTTCCAGATAGACGCCGAACCACGTGGCGCTCATGCGGTTGAGCGGAATGTCTTCCGGGAACCAGGTATAGGAGACGTTCTGGTGCAGGCCGGAAGTATTGGGCTGGAAAAAACGGAACATGAAGCCGAGGTCGGCGCGGAATCCGGGGCTGGCTTCGATGAAATGCGTATGCGTGTTCCAGTTGCGGCCGACGTGATTGACCTGGATGTTGCGCTGTACGCCGGTAAAACTTTCGCCGTCTGAGGTATAGGGGTCGGTGTCGGAGCCGATCAACTGGAACTGGCTGATCCAGTTCTCGGTCAACTTGACGCGGCCGTCGATGCTGGCGACGCGGTTATAGCCGTCGGCGAGTTCGCGGTCGCTGACGAGAAAACCGTAGCGGTCCTGTTCGCCGACGTCGAGAAAGCCCCGCAAGATGGCGATATTCGCTTTTTCGCCGTTGAGCGGATCGGTGTCGCTCCGATTCTGGCCCGGGGCGGCGTCATTGATTACGATGCTGCCGAAACCGAAATTCCCCGAGCGGCCGGTAAAGCGCAGGCCGCCTTCGGGATCGACGATGCGGCGGGTGAAGATCAGGGTCGAGTCGGTGGCGAAAAAGTCCGCGTTTTCGACGAAGAAAGGACGCCGCTCGGGAAACTGCACTTCGAAGCGCTCGTTTACCGTGACCTGGGGTTCGTCCGATTCGACCTGGCTGAAGTCGGGGTTCAAGGTGACGTCGAGCACCATGCTGTCATTGAAGACGAACTTGGCGTCCACCCCGAGATCCTGCTCGCTCGTGGTCTCGAAACCCGGGCCGCCCGCCATGCGTGGGTTCAGGGCGTCGACTTCGCGCGCGAACAGGAAGGGAATGACCTGGTAATTGTTGCCCGGCGACACGTCGCGGATACCGTTCAGCAAGGCGGTCTGATTCAGGCGGCCCTCTATATCGATCGTATAGGCCGGCCAGAAGGACTGTTCGCTGAGACGTGGAATGATGCGCGCGAACTGAACCCGCCAGGTCTGTTCGTCGGTATCGGGAAAACGCAGGCTGCGCAAGGGGATGGCCATCTTGACCATGTAGCCTTCGCCGGTAAGTCGGCCTTCGCTGTCCCAGACGGCTTCCAGGGTGGTGTCGAAACCGCCCCTGCGCGAGGAGCCTTCGGTCCAGCGGGCGTCCCATTGGATGCCGAGCGGCGTCGAACGGAAAGTGAAGGCCGCGCGCTGGTCGTTGAAAGTGTCGACGGTGATCTCCACGGAATCGTCGCCGTCGATGTTCTCGCGCGAAGACATGTTGGCCCGGATGCCCTCGGGCTCGCTGTCGAAGGCGAGGAAGACGACGTGAAGTTCGGTGCGGTCATAACCGATATAGACCTCGGTGCGCTGGCTGGCGGGGTCGCCGTCGTCGGGTTCGCGCTGAATGAAATTTTCGACCTTGGCCATGGACCGGGCCAGCGGCGTGGCAGGCTCCATGCCGGCGAAATCTTCCAGCGACGGTACGCCGCTGACTTCAGGGATGATCAGATCGTATTGCGCGAATGCGGCCTGGGCCCAAAGCAACATCAACGGCAGCAGCAGACCCGCAAGAAATATCCGTGTAAGGCGACAAATTTCTTTCGTCAAAATCATAACCTCGAAACTCCATTCCGATTTTTCGCGCCGCGCCGGGGGCGCTGGTCTTCAGTGCAGGTGGCTTTGATCGACAAAGCCATCCCCGTTGGGCATGGCGATTGCCGTTAGCGTCTCGCTGTTGATGGATTCGTCTTCGCCGACGATGCCGTTGAGGAACAACACGTAGGCGGTTACCTGGTATGCCTCTTCGTCGGTAAGGGTCTTGGGCATATCGGCAGGCATGGCCCTGCGGATGAAATCGAACAGGGTGCTGGCATGAGGCCAGAAACTGCCCACGGTGCGCAGCGGCGACTCCTCGGACCGCATGTCGCCGCCGGCGATGACGGTATTGCCGGACACGCCTTCGCCATTGACGTTATGGCAGCGAAGGCAATTCAGTTCGTAGACCTCCCGGCCCTGGCGCGCCGTGCCGGCGCCCGGCGGCATACCGCTGCCGTCGGGCGCCGCGATCAGGTCGAAGCCGCTCAACTGGTCTTCGCTGATCGGCGTTCCCAATTGAATCCGCGCTTCCTGGGAGCCAACCGACGCGACCCAGCCGGCGAGCAGGAGCAGCGCCAGGATCCTGCGGAATGTTGCGGCGCGTCTAGACGTAGACATTATTGATCGCCCCGCCGTCGTCCACGCCCCAGCTCTGGATGCAATTGTTGTGATAGAAGCTGATCGTGCCCCGCGCCGCCAGCACCTCGTCGCGAACGGGCTGCACATTGCCGGCGCTGTCGGCAGCGCGGCTTTGCAGCACCGCCGGACCGCCCGACCATTCCCAGGGAATCGTGAAGCGCGCAAGGGCCTTGGCGCCGGGTTCCGATTGCATCTCGGCCTCCGCCCAGGAATTGCCGCCGTCGGCGCTTACCTCGACCCGCCGGATGGCGCCATGGCCCGACCAGGCAACGCCGGTGACCTGGTAAATCCCGGGCCGGGGCAGGCTCATCTGGCCCGAAGGCGAAGTGATCAGCGACTTGACGCCCATCGGGAAGGTGAATTGCAGGCTGCTGCGATCTGGCATGGTGTCGGTGTACTTGCTCGTTTCGTCCCGGAACTGGGCCGGTTCTCGCATCAGCTTGAGCTGGGTCAGCCATTTGACGCTGATATTGCCTTCCCAACCGGGGCAGAAAAGACGCACCGGATATCCCTGTCCGGGCCGGATCGGCTCCCCGTTTTGATAAAGCGCGACAAGAACGTCGTCGAGAGCTTTCTCGATGGGAACCGAGCGGCCCATGCTCGCGGCGTCGGCGCCCACCGCGGCGACCCAGCGCGCTTCGGGCAGGACGCCGGCTTCGTCGAGCAGGGTCGAAAGCGGGATTCCGGTCCATTCCGCGCAGGACAACAGGCCGTGCAGGCTCTGGGCGGTGCCATCGGCATTGCCGCCGCGCAACAGGGCGCCGCTGTTGCCGGAACATTCGAGGAAATAGATCCGGCTGACCATCGGGTACTTGAGCAGATTCTCGTAGCTGAAGACCAGCGGCTGGCGCACCAGGCCGTTGATGACAAGCATGTGCCCGGCGGGATCGATGTCGGGAATCCCGGCGTGATGACGCTCGAAATGCAAAGCATTCGGCGTAATCGTGCCTTGCAGGAATTGCAATGGGGAACGCGAAGAGCCGCCCCCCGGATAGATCGGGTCGGGAGTGCCCGCCATGCGCTGCAGATTGCCCGCGAATCGCGAGGGCCCGCCATAGGCGCTGGCATTCTCGCCGGGCGTGCGCGACCACTCGGGAATCTGCAGCACGGAGTCCGCATCTTGGCCGAAGGCGGCATTCGCGCCGGCGGCGCCAAGGCCGGTCAGCCCGAGTTGCAGCAAATGCCGGCGATTAAGCAGACCATTGCCGGCGGCCTTTTCCCATTGCGTTTCGGTCATATTTCGGTCACTCGCCGACATGCTGCCTGGCTTCGCGAACGGAGGGGTGCGAATCGTCTCCCCGGATTGCCAGATAGGCCTGATACTTCTCGCTGGCCCTGGCGTCTTCGTTCATGGCGGCATAGGCCCGGGCAGCGCCGATCAGCGACAGCGGCCGGTTCGGCATGCGCAGCAGCGACTGCTCGAATCGCTCGGCGGCGTCCTTGGGCTGACCGAGGGCGAGCAGTACCTCTCCAGTGAGTTCATGAATCGGCTTGAGCGGCTCGGCGGCGCCTCTCGGCGGCAGTTGGGCCTCCTTCAGCGCCACAGCCCGGTTCAGCAATTCGATCGCTTTTTCCTGTTGCGGCAGACCGTCGGTGGTGAGCCCTTCGTTGAGTTGCTGCTGGGCGTGTTTCGCCATGGTCAGCGCCGCCACTTCGGCGTGCATGACCTGCAAATTGGCGTTATTCGGCTGATCCGATGCACGGTTCCCGAGCATCTCGGCAACTTGTTCAGCGAGAGCGAGTTCACCGAGGTGAGCTGCGCTCAGGCCGAGGGCGAGCAGTTCGGAATTCGCCAGTTCGTCGTTCAACTCGCGCAATTCCCATTGCTCGGATTCGATGATGTGACGCGCCTGCATGGTGCTCAGCGTGTTGATGGAGCGCATGTCTCCGGGATTTTCCTCCAGCGTCTCCACGGCCCGCTCGATCCACATTTTCGAGCGCTCCAGGTCGCCGAGTTGCAGGTCGCCGTATTGTCCCCAGTCGGAAGAATGATTCTGGTCGCCGACTTCATCACCCGGCTTCCACAGGTCGCGGGCGGCCTGGTAGGCCGAATCGTTCCACATCGCGACGCGGTCCCACATGCCATGCTGGATGAAGATATGGGTCGGCATGTGACGCGCGTGGGAGACCGCGGGAGCGATATCCGCATACTTGAGCGCGGCTTCGAGCGCGAGCGGGGCGTGCAGCGGGTCGTCAAAGGAATGGATCACGTAATGCGCCGCGCCGGGATGATTGTCGTTGTCCTTGAACAACTCGAGCGCCAGCGAACCCGCGCGCATGTTGATGCGTTCCCGCATGTCGCCGGAAGCGGTAGCGCCTGACAACATGGAAACCGTATAGAAGGCTTTCACTTCGTCATCGTCGGGAAACTTTTGGTACAGGTCGGCCATCGCCTGCATCCAGGCGAGTCGGCGTTCGGGCATGCCGCCGGGCGCCAGGGCGTAGGCTTCCGCGGCCTTGAGAAAGCCCTTCTCGCGTTCGGTCGGCGCCTTGGCGAGCCGCTCTTCCT
>CAZUSL010000190.1:0-1702 GCA_964622925.1 uncultured Pseudohongiella sp.
CGGCATCGACGCCTTCCACGTCGGCGCGAGCGCCTTGCCCATGGCCATCGCCTTGCGCCTGAACTACATCCCGGTGACCAAGGTCGAGAACATGTGCGCCACCGGCACCGAGGCCTTTCGCGGCGCAGTCTACGCGGTCGCTTCCGGCGCTTGCGACATCGCCCTCGCGCTCGGCGTGGAGAAACTCAAGGACACCGGCTACGGCGGCCTGCCCCAACGCTCGAGGGGCGTCGAGAACGACATGTACTGGCCCAACCTGTCCGCGCCAGGCGCATTCGCGCAATTGGCCACCGGCTATCGCGCGCGGCACCGGCTCAACAAGCAGGATCTGAAACGCGCCATGGCCCATGTCTCGGTCAAGAGCCACGCCAACGGCGTCAAGAATCCGAAAGCCCACCTGCGCCGCGAGATCACCGAACAGCAGGCCATCGACGCGCCGTACATCGCCGAGCCCATCGGGCTGTTCGACTGCTGCGGCGTCAGCGACGGCTCCGCCTGCGCCATCGTCACGACCCCGGAAATCGCCCGCGGCCTGGGCAAGGAACATCTGGTTGCGGTCAAGGCGCTGCAACTGGCGGTATCCAACGGCACCGAATCCGGCCATGAAAGCTGGGACGGCTCCTATCTCAAGACCACCCGCATCGCCGCACAGCGCGCCTACGACGAGGCAGGCGTGCGCAAGCCGGCGCAGGAAATCAGCATGACCGAAGTGCATGACTGTTTTTCCATCACCGAACTGGTCACCATGGAAGATCTGCAATTGACCGGGGAAGGCAAGGGCGTAACCGCCGTACTCGACGGCGACTTCGACGCCGAAGGCAAGCTGCCATGCCAGATAGACGGCGGCCTGAAATGCTTCGGCCACCCGATCGGCGCCTCCGGCCTGCGCATGATCTACGAGAACTACCTGCAATTGCAGGGCAGGGCGGGACCGCGGCAACTGGCGGATCCGAAACTGGGACTGAATCACAATCTCGGAGGCTTTCCGCACCAGAACATTTGCAGTATCTCCATGATCGGGCATTTGTGAACAGCGAGTCGCGGTGAAGCCCGAACCTGCTGCGAATACGGAAACGGAACACGCGGTCGCTTCGCGACTGCATGGCGAATTGCGCCGGCAGATCGGGCTCGGTCTGCGGCAGATTCGGCGGTTCTGCGAAAAAGGCGGGAAATTCGATCCATCCCTGCTCGACCGGCATCAACAGATCTGCTACGAACTGGCGCTGACGGCGGCCGAACTGAGCGCCGCCGGCGCCATGCTGCGACACGCCGGGGAATGGCCGGACGATGAACTGGTGCAAGGGATCGCGCTGAGTTTCGCCGCGGAAACCTACCACGGATTGATTGAGCGGCTCGGCATTCGCGCGTCTGAAATGGGGCTCGGCGCCGGCAGCCTGACGGCTCTGGCCCAGCGCGAAGACGTGCGCGAATTCGTCGATACGAATCTGTCCGCAGAGCGCTGGGAAGATCTCGGCCGGCGGATATGCGAGCAACAGCGAATCCGGCTGCCGTCCTCGCTGCCGGAAGAAATCGAAATCGTACGCGACAGCTTCCAGCGCTTCGCCGATGAAGTGGTGGAGCCGCAGGCGGAACGAATTCACAGGCAGGATCTCGATATACCGGAAAGCCTGATCGAGGCCGCCGCCGAACTCGGCTGCTTCGGCACAAGCATTCCGGAGAGCTTCGGCGGCCTCGATCAGGC
>CAZUSL010000191.1:0-3408 GCA_964622925.1 uncultured Pseudohongiella sp.
TTGGAGGCTGGGGTCGGAATCGAACCGGCGTACGCGGAGTTGCAGTCCGCTGCATGGCCACTCTGCCACCCAGCCTTCGTGTCGCGGGCAATATAGCAGAAAAACGGTGGGGAGGAATTGGAGCGGGAAACGAGACTCGAACTCGCGACCCCGACCTTGGCAAGGTCGTGCTCTACCAACTGAGCTATTCCCGCTTTGGGCAGGCGGGATATTCTAATGGCTAGCGCTATCGAGTCAAGTTGGAGATTCTGCGACTGCGCTTCGCTGCGCGCAGAATGACATCACTCCAGGTTTTGCCAGGCGCGGTGGAAGTATTCGGCCATCGACCATAGGGCGATGACGGCGGACAGGTAGATCAGGCCGGCGCCGAGCAGCCATAGCAGGCGCGGTTCGCCGTTTTCAAGCGTCAGCAAGGCGATGATGGCGAGCATCTGGATCGTCGCCTTGAGCTTGCCGGAGAAGGCCACCGCGACGCGTTTGCCCCTGGCCGCGGTCCATTCGCGCAAGGCGGAGATCACCAGTTCGCGCACGACGATGACGGCGATCGGCAGCAGCAGCACCGGGTACGTCGCCAGCAGCACCAGCGAGACCACGACGACGAGCAGCTTGTCCGCGACCGGGTCGAGAAAGGCGCCGAGTTCGGTCGCCTGGTCGAGCTTGCGGGCGAGATAGCCGTCGAGCCAGTCGGTCAGGCTGGCGGCGGCGAAGACCGCGGCGGCGATCAGGTGGCCCTGGGCCAGGTTCGAGTAGTAGTAGGCCACGATTACCGGAATCAGGACGATGCGCAGGATGGTTGTCAGGTTGGCGATGTTCATGGGAACGTTCCGTGTAGGTGTTTGTATATGGTTTCGGCCATTTGCCGGCTGATGCCGTTGACGTTGGCGAGTTGCGTTTCGCTGGCGCGGAACAGTTGCTGGCGGCCGCCGAAATGCCGCAGCAGTTCCCGCCGCCGGGCCGGGCCGACGCCCGGAATGCTTTCCAGGAACGAGGTCTTGCCGGCTTTCGCGCGCCTGCGGCGATGCCCGGCGATGGCGAATCGATGTGCTTCGTCGCGCACTTGCTGCACCAGGTGCAGGGCCGGGGAAATCGAATCCAGGCTCAGTTCCCGGTTCTTGTTCCCCTGGCGCAGGAACAGCGTTTCCTGGCCAGGGCGGCGGCTGATTCCCTTGGCGATGGCGAGTAGCGGCAGGTTTTCAACGCCGAGCTCATCGATCGCATTTGCCGCGCGGCCGAGCTGGCCTTCGCCGCCGTCGATGAGTACGAGGTCGGGCATCTTGGCTTCGCCGGCGAGCAGGCGGGTGAAGCGGCGCTTGAGCGCCTGCTCCATGGCGGCGTAATCGTCTCCCGCCTTGACGGCGTTGATGTTGAAGCGCCGGTATTCGCTCCTGGCGGGGCCGTTTTCGTCGAATACGACGGCCGATGCGACGGTTTCCCGGCCCGCGGTGTGGCTGATGTCGAAGCATTCGAGCCGCGCGGGCACCTTTTCCAGTTTCAGCGCGCGTTGCAGGAAGAGCAGGCGGCGGCGGATGTTCTGCCGGCCGGCGAGCAGGGTTTCGAGCGACTGGCGCGCGTTGGCGCCGGCCATTTCCAGCCACCTGGCGCGATGGCTACGCACCCGGGCGGACAATTTCACCTTGCGTTCCGCCACGTAACTCAGGGCGGCTTCGATTTTTTCGGCTTCCTCGGGCAATTCGGGCACGATCACCTCCCGGGGCATGAGGGTCGCCTTGCCGCCGGAGAGGTAGACTTGGGAGATGAAGGCGGCGACGACTTCGGTCGCGTTTTGCGCGAGGCGGTATTGGGGGAAATGGCTTTTCGAATCGATGATCCGCCCTGCCCTGACGTGAATCACGTGTACGCAGGCGTATGGCTGGTCGAGCTCCGCCGCGATGATGTCGGAATTGCCGCCCTTGTTGGCCACGGCCTGCTTGTCCTGGATGCGCCGCAAGGCGGCGATGCGGTCGCGGATGACGGCGGCTTTCTCGAATTGTTCGCGCGCGGCGGCGGCTTCCATGTCTCTTGCGAGTTCGTCGAACAGCCTGTCGCTCTTGCCTTCGAGGAACAGTTTCGAGTAGCGCACCTGTTCGGCGTAATCCTGTTGCGAGACGAGGCCGACGCAGGGCGCGGTGCAGCGCTTGATCTGGTGTTGCAGGCAGGGCCGGGTGCGGTTGCTGTAATAGCTGTCCTCGCATTGGCGCACCTGGAAGACTTTCTGCAATACGTTGAGGCTGTCCCTGGTCGAATGGGCGCTGGGGTACGGGCCGTAGAAGACGCCCTTGCCGCGCCGGCTGCCGCGGTAGAAGGACAGCCTGGGGAAGTCCTGGTGGTCGGTGAGCAGGATGTAGGGGTAGGACTTGTCGTCGCGCAACTGGATGTTGTAGGTGGGCCGGGATTGCTTGATGAGGGACTGTTCGAGCAGCAGGGCCTCGGTCTCGCTGTCGGTGACGGTGACTTCGATGCGGGCCACCTTGTTGATCATGGCGAGGCTTCTGGCGTTCAGGGCTGTGCCGCGGAAGTAGCTGCGGACGCGGTTGCGGAGGTTGGCGGCCTTGCCGATGTAGATGACTTTGCCGGCGCTGTCGTGCATCTGGTATACGCCGGGCCTGCGGGTCAGGCCGGTGATGAAGCTTTCGTGGTCGAAGTGGTTTTTTTCAGTCATGGTGGGGGGTTGCGAATCCATACGCGCATGTTGAAAAGCTTAGCGGACACTAGCGCACCGCTCAAGCAGTGGCGGCGATGATGCGGACTTCAGGCTCCAGGGGGATGTTGAATTCGTTCTGGACTCGTTCCTGCATTTCGATGGCTAGTTGGTGGAGTTCTTTGCCGGTGGCGCCTCCCCTGTTGACGAGGACTAGGGCGTGGCGGTCGGAGACGCCTGCTGCGCCTTTGGTGTAGCCCTTGAAGCCGCATTGTTCGAGGAGCCAGCCGGCGGGGACTTTTATGCCGTCTTTTGCGGGGAATGAAGGTGGGGAGTCGTATCGGATGCGTAGTTGTTCGAATTTGTCGTGTGAAATTATTGGGTTTTTGAAGAAGCTGCCGGCGTTGCCGATTTTGGTGGGGTCGGGGAGTCTGCGGCGGCGGATTTGGCAGACGGCTTTGAATATGTCTTGTGGCGTGGGGTCGGCGATGGCTTCTAGTTCTTTGGCTAGTGTCGGGTAGCTCAGGTTTGGGGCGGGGTCGCGTAGTAGTTGCAGTGTTAGTGAGCAGACTACTTGTGGGCGCGGGCGGGGTTGTTTTAGCACGCTGTCGCGGTAGGAGAAATTGCAGTCTTTGCGGTTCATGGTGCGGATGTTGCCGCTGTCGCAGTCGAACAGGTTGAGTTCGATGAAGAAGCTTTCGAGTTCTACGCCGTATGCGCCGATGTTCTGCACTGGTGCGGCGCCGACGCTGCCGGGGATCAGGGCCATG
>CAZUSL010000192.1:0-11085 GCA_964622925.1 uncultured Pseudohongiella sp.
TTCCTCGATGAGTTGCTTTACCACGGCGGGGTCGGCGAGGGTTGTGGTGTCGCCGAGATTGTCGAGTTCGCTGGCGGCGATCTTGCGCAGGATGCGGCGCATGATCTTGCCCGAGCGCGTCTTGGGCAGGCCGGGGGCGAACTGGATGATTTCGGGCTTGGCGAAGGCGCCGATTTCCTTGCTGACGAATTGGATCAACTCCTTGCGGAGTTCTTCCGAGGATTCGAGTCCGGTCATAAGGGTGACATATGCGTAGATGCCTTGACCCTTGATTGCGTGGGGATAGCCGACCACCGCGGCTTCGGCGACGGTTTCGTGCAGTACGAGGGCGCTTTCGATCTCGGCGGTGCCGAGGCGATGGCCAGAGACGTTGATGACGTCGTCGACGCGGCCGGTGACCCAGTAATAGCCATCGGCGTCGCGGCGGGCGCTGTCGCCGGTGAAATAGTAGCCGGGGTAGGCGGTGAAATAGGTGTCGACGCAGCGCTGGTGATCGCCGTAGACGGTGCGGATCTGGCTCGGCCAGCTTTGCTTGATGACCAGGTTGCCGACGGCTTCGCCGGACAGTTCGTTGCCGTCGCTGTCGAGCAGGGCCGGGGCGACGCCGAAAAAGGGCCGGGTCGCGGAGCCGGGCTTCAGCTCGGTTACGCCGGGAACCGGCGAAATCATGATGCCTCCCGTCTCGGTCTGCCACCAGGTATCGAC
The DNA here is from genome assembly GCA_964622925.1 of uncultured Pseudohongiella sp. Lineage (GTDB taxonomy): Bacteria > Pseudomonadota > Gammaproteobacteria > Pseudomonadales > Pseudohongiellaceae > UBA9145. Next base: position 706 of record CAZUSL010000192.1, read on the forward strand.
GATGGCGCAGCGGCCGTCGCCGACGACGTGGTAATACCATTCCCAGGCTTCCGGATTGATCGGCTCGCCCACCGAGCCGAGCAGGCGCAGGGATTCGCGCGACGTGCATGCGACCGGCTCATTGCCGCAGGCCATCAAGGCGCGGATCGCGGTGGGCGCGGTGTAGAAGATATTGACCTGGTGCTTGTCGACGACCTGCCAGAAGCGCGAGGCGTCGGGACAGGTCGGCACGCCTTCGAACATGAGCGTGGTGGCGCCGTTGGCGAGCGGACCGTAGACGATGTACGAATGGCCGGTGACCCAGCCCACGTCGGCGGTGCACCAGTAGATATCGCCGTCGTGATAATCGAAGATGTACTTGTGGGTGATGCTCGCGCCGAGCAGATAGCCGCCGGTGGTATGCAGCACGCCTTTTGGCTTGCCGGTGGAGCCCGAGGTGTAAAGAATGAACAGCGGATCCTCGGCGTCCATGATTTCGGGATCGCATTCCTCGCTGACCGCCCCGGTCGCCTTGTGATAGCAGACGTCGCGCTCTTCGCGCCAGGCGATCTCGCCGTTCGTGCGCCGCACCACGAAAACGCTATGTACGTCCGGACAGTCTTCGAGCGCCTTGTCGACGTTTTCCTTGAGCGGAATCAGGCGCCGGCCGCGCACGCCTTCGTCGGCGGTGATGACGGTGCGGCAGTCGGAATCGAGAATGCGGTCCTTCAGCGATTCGGGCGAGAAGCCGCCGAACACCACGGAATGGATGGCGCCGATACGGGCGCAGGCGAGCATGGCGTATGCCGCTTCCGGGATCATCGGCAGATAGATGCAGACCCGGTCGCCCTTGCCGACGCCGCGGGCCTTGAGCGCATTGCCGAACTTGCCGACCGCCCGGTGCAATTCGCGATAGCTGATATGTTGTTGCTGGTCGGGTTCGTCGCCTTCCCAGATGATCGCCGTCTGCTCGCCGCGGCGCGCCAGATGACGGTCGACGCAGTTGTACGCCACGTTGAGTTTTCCGCCGTCGAACCAGCGCACGTCGGCGGCGCCGAAATCGCCCGCCGTCACCTTTTGCCAGGGCTCGTGCCAGTACAGGAAGCGGGCGGCCATTTCCGCCCAGAATTCTTCCGGATCCTCGATCGACTGTCGGTACATTGCCTCGAACTGTTCGCCGTCGAGGTGACTCTTGGCGGCGGCCGAATCGCTGACAGGGTAGATGGCGTTCTCTGACATTGAATTTTCCCGTAATTCGCTCGTGATGTTTGCGCTTATGCCCGTTTATGCCAAAGCGGCCGGATCGATTGCAAGACGCAGATTATCTATCAGCCGCGTGCCGCCGAGAAAGGCGGCTGCGAGAACGACGAGTTCGCTGTCCGCGATGCTCGCAGGCTGCAAGGTCCGCGCATCGCAGATGTCGAGATATTCGAGCCTGAAACCGGCAGCGCTCAATCTTTCCCGGCCGCGGGAGGCGGCTCCCGGATAGTCCCGTTCGCCACTGCGAATCTCGTCGGCGATGCCGCGCAATTCGCGATAAAGCGCCGGCGCCGCCCGCCGCTCTTCGGCGGAGAGATAGGCGTTGCGCGAACTCATGGCGAGGCCGTCGGCCTCGCGCATGGTTTCCACGCCGACGATGCGCGTGCTCATGCCGAGGTCGGTCACGAGCCTGCGAATGAGCAGGAATTGCTGGTAGTCCTTCAGCCCCAGATAAGCGTTTTCCGGCTGCACGAAATTGAACAGCCTCGTGACCACGGTGGCGACGCCGTCGAAATGACCGGGCCGTGAAGCGCCGCACAAGCGTTCGGAGAGGTCCGGCACGCGCACCCGCGTCGATTGTTCGGGATGCTCGCCGTAAACCTCTCTTACGGTCGGGTGAAGCAACAGGTCGCAGCCGTGCCTGGACAGGATTTCCCGATCCTCATCGAGTGTGCGCGGATAGTCGGCATAGTCTTCCTTCGGGCCGAATTGCAATGGATTGACGAAAATCGTCACCACGCTGAAATCGCATTCCTCGCGGCAGCGTTCCAGCAATGCCAGATGGCCCGCGTGGATATTGCCCATGGTCGGAACGAGACCGATGCTGCATCCTTCGCGGCGCTGTTCCGCGAGTACGGCGCGGGCGTCGCTGATCCGGCTGACGCTGCGCATCAATGGAAACAGTGCTCTTGCGCGGGAAAGCGGCCGCTTTTTACGGCATCCACATAGGCTTCGATCGCGCCGGGTATGCCGGTATTCGATTCGGCGAGGAAGTTCTTGACGAACTTCGGCGTGATCGGGGAGATGCCGAGTACATCGTGCAGGACCATGATCTGGCCGTCGGTTTCGGGACCGGCGCCGATGCCGATTACCGGAATTTCGAGCATTTCCGTAATCGTTTTCGCCAGGGCAACCGGCACGCATTCGAGCAGGAGCAGACTGGCGCCCGATTCTTGCAGCAGTTGCGCCTCTTCGATGATCGACTGCGCCTGGCTGGTGTCGCGGCCCTGCACGTGAAAACCGCCGATGCGATTGACCGATTGCGGCGTCAGCCCCATATGCGCGCAAACGGGAATGCCGCGCTCGGCGAGCAGGCGGGTGGTATTGGCGATCCAGGCGCCGCCTTCGAGCTTGACGACCTGGGCGCCGGCCCGCATCAGCGCGGCGGCGTTCTGCAAGGTCTGGGATTCCGAAGCGTAGCTCATGAAAGGCATGTCGCCCATCAGCAGGGCGCCTTCGTTGCCGCGCTTGACGCAACTCATGTGGTAGATCATGTCGTTCATGGTGACGGGCAAGGTGCTGTCATGCCCCTGCAACACCATGCCGAGCGAATCGCCGACCAGCAGTACTTCGACGCCGGCCTTGTCAGCCACGCTGGCGAAACAGGCGTCATAGGCCGCCAGGCAGACGAATTTCTCGCCCGCGCGCTTCATTTTCTTCAAGCTGGTCAAGGTGATGGCGCCGGCTTTTCGATGTGTGCTCATGACTGCTTACGTTCGATCCTGTGGCGCGCCGCATTGTAAATGGTTTTAGTCACGTTGCGCACGGCGTGCGGAGCGTTTGCGGCGTCGACGTTTCGGCCGCGCGGACAACTGTTCGAGCATGTGGGCTCGCTGGTTCTGGTCGACTTCCTGGAAAGTCGTCCACCACTCGCCCATGCCGCCGGTGTCTTCGCCGCTGCGCTCGCGCAGGAGCAGGAAATCGTAGCCGGCGCGGAACCGCGTGTGATCGAAGCAGAAGTTCACGCTGCGGCGGTCCTTGCGCTCAAGGCGGATCTGCAGCTCCCAGATTTCCTTGCTGATGTTGCTGATCCGGCGCGGAATCGTCGTATGTTGCGATTGTTCGAGCACCACCTCTTCGGCGCATTCGCGCTGGCGCATCAGATGCCGGTCGCCTTCCAGCCTTGCCATGCGTCGTTGCAGCGGCGGCCAGAGCAGCGCCGCGAGCAAAAAGCCCGGAGTGACGCCGAGCCCCCCGGCGATCCGGTCGTCGCTATTGCGCAAGGCGAGCCCCACGAGCCGGTCGGCCGGGTCCGCCGCCTCGTCCTCGTCGACGAAGCCATGGCTGAAAAGCGCCCGGTCGATGCCGTAGTCCTTGAGCATTCGGAAGGATTCGGCGGCATGGCCGCTGCAAAGCAGTTTCAGCAATTCGTCGAACAGTCGGGGGGAAGATGCCGATTCGAGCAGATGAGCCAGTTCCCGGATCGGTGTTTCGGTAGCGCTATCCATACCGAATTCGAGCTTGGCGGCGAAGCGGATGGCGCGCAACATGCGCACCGGGTCTTCGCGATAGCGCTCGCCCGCATCGCCGATGATGCGCAGGCGGCGCTCGCGCAGATCGCGCAGGCCGTCGTGAAAATCGAACAGGGCGAATCCGTCGGTCGAGTAATACAGCGCGTTGACGGTGAAATCCCGGCGGCCGGCGTCTTCGTCGATATCGCCGTAGACATTGTCGATCAGGGTCATGCCGGTATGGGAATGGGCCGAATCGAGTTCCCGTGACTGTTCGCGGCTCGGCGCATCCCGGAACCGGTTGCTTGCCTCGTGATGGCCCCTGAAGGTGGTCACTTCGATGATTTCCCGGCCAAAGCGAACATGGACGATCTTGAAGCGGCGGCCGACGATGCGCGATCGGCGGAAAATCCGCCGCACGTCTTCGGGAAGGGCGTCGGTGGCGACGTCGAAGTCCTTCGGATGCAGTCCGAGCAGCAGGTCGCGCACACAGCCGCCGACCAGGAAGGCGGCGAAGCCCGCGTTTTGCAGGTCATGGACTACGCGCAACGCGGCTTTCGAAATATCCTTGCGGGAAATGCCGTGTTCCCCCCGGGGAATGACGGCGGCATGTTCGATTCCAGGCAATGTGTCGATCGAATTCACCAGGTCAGTAACAGGAATTGGTATTTACCGCAGATCCGAAATGGCCAATGAAACGGCCTTCAGGCGGTCTGTTTCTTTTTTCGCGGGATTCCGTAGCGCTGGCGGCGCTCCCATAGGCATTTGCGGCTGATGCCAAGTCTCCTGGCCAACTCGGTTTCGGTCATGGAGTCCTGATGTTCGAGTACGAAATGCTGGAAATAGTCTTCGAGCGAGAGTTCCTGGCCGGCTTCAGCGGAATCCGCGGTCCTGAACCAGCCGGCGCCGTCTTCCTTTCTGGCGGATTTTTCCATGGCCAGAAAGTCTTCGCCGATCGTCCCGCCTTCGGCGAGGACGACCGCGCGTTCGATGGCGTTTTCGAGTTCGCGCACATTGCCCGGCCAGTGATATGAAGTGATTGCGCGCTCGGCACCCTTGCTGAAACGCATTGCCGGGGTTTTCAGCCGGTTGCAGGTGCCGCGCAGGATTGCCCAGGCCAATTCGAGAATGTCGTCGCCGCGCTCGCGCAAGGGCGGAATCTGCAAACGCATGACGTTGATTCGATAGTACAGATCTTCACGGAACCGGCGCTCGGCCACGAACTGCTTCAGGTCGCGCTGGCTGGCGGCGACCAGACGCATGTCGATCTTGCGCGATTCGACTGCGCCGATCTTGCGTATTTCGCCGTCTTGCAGCACCCGCACCAGGCGTCCCTGGGCCGTAAGCGGCAATTCGCCGATTTCGTCGAGGAACAAGGTGCCGCCGTCGGCGGTTTCAACGAGTCCCGTGCGCGCTTCCGTGGCGCCGGCGAACGCGCCTTTTTCATGACCGAACAGTTCCGCCTCGATCAGGTTTTCGGGGATCGCGGCGCAATTGACCGCGACGATCGGATCTTCCCGGCCGCTGAGGTCGTGGATTGCCCGCGCCACGAGTTCCTTGCCGGTGCCTGACTCGCCGTTTATCAGCACCGGCGAACCGGCGCCGGCGACCTTGCGTACGCGGCGAAACAACTCCCGCATCTCCGCACAGCGGCCGATCATGCCGGTGATAGGCGTATGAGTGCTTTCGTCCGCGGGCGTCTGGCGGCCGTGTTCCTCGATGATCTTTTCCAGCGACGTAATCAACTCGCCATGGTCGAAAGGTTTGGCGATATAGTCCACCGCGCCGAGCTTCATCGAATCGATGGCGGAGCGGATGCTGGAATAGCTGGTCATGATCAGCACCGGCGCGGATGTCGCCTTGATCAGGTCGGTGCCTGGCGCGCCCGGGAGTTTCAGGTCGCTGATGATGACGTCGAACTTGTCGACGTCGAATCGATCGAGTGATTCGCGTACCGAAGCCGCCTCGCTGACGCGAAAACTGTGCCTTTCGAGCAGGCGCTTGAGCGTGCCGCGGATGACCGCTTCATCCTCGACGACAAGAACTTCGCGCTCCGCAGCCATATCAGTTTCCCGTTCGGATTCTCGCTGTGGCCTTTGGCGGGGGGAAATGCAATACGACTCGGGTGCCGCAGCCCTGGACCCGATCGACCGGACTGATTATATCAATATCGCCGTTGAAGTCCTCAACCGTGCCATAGACCAGGGAAAGTCCGAGCCCGGTGCCGGCCCCCGCCTCCTTGGTCGTGAAGAAGGGTTCGAAAATGCGATCCCGGATGTCCGGCGAGATGCCGGTCCCCTCGTCTTCGACGGTTACTTCCACCCCATCGCCGCCGGTGCGGCAGGTGACTCGGATCGGAGCGCCGGGCCGGCTGGCGTCGCGCGCGTTGCCGATGAGGTTGACCAGGACCTGCAGCAGACGCTGGGAATCGCCGTCGATCATGGCTTCGCTGTCGCCGTCGAGCAGGAGTTCGACTTTCCTGGCCTTGCGGTCGAGCGAAATCAGCGTCGCCGCTTCTTCCATGCAGGCGAAAACGTTGACGGATTCCTGCTGCGCCTCGGCCTGCCGTTCGCCGAAATGCGCGAAGTTCATGAGCGACTGCAGAATGTGCGACGTGCGGTCGGTTTGCTCCACGATCTGATTCGCCAGATTGCGTACTTCCTCATCCTGGTACTCGTCGCGGATGGTTTGCGCCAGGCAGGCGATGCCGGTGACCGGATTGCCGATTTCGTGGGCGATGCCGGCGGCAAGCTGGCCGATGGAAGCGAGCCTGGCGCTATGGGCCAGTCCGGCTTCGAGGTCTTCGGTTTCGGTGATGTCCTCGATCAGTACGATCATGCCCTCGTGAGGCGAATCCGCTTCCATGGACTTCTCGATCAGCGCCTTGTGCAGATTTACCGTGCGCCGCCTGCCGCCGAATTCGAAACGCCCCTTGTGGGCATGATCGGATTCGCCGGCGATGAAATCCACGAGCAGGCCGCGCCAGGGCTGATCGAGTTCTTCGATGCGCAGGCCGACGACTTCGCTTTCCTGGATGCCCGTCAATTCCTCCAGCGCCTGGTTCCACATGACGATTTCCTGGTCCACGCTGACCGAACAGACGCCAAGCGGCAATTCAAGCAGCATCTGGCGGTGATAGCGCCGCAGGCTGTCGAGTTCGGCCGCGAGTCCCGACAGATTGCTGCGGTAGGCGTCGATCCTGCTTTCGATCAGGGTGACGTCGGAGCGGGGTCGATCCGGCGCCACGCCGTAGGGCAGATAGCGGTCGATCAGATCCTGGGCGACGCTGGGCCCCATCAGCCCGGACAGATTGGCTTCAAGGCGAGCCCGCAAAAGGCGCAAGGCGAAGGGCCGCCTGTCGTTCATGTCAATGCCGGCGTCCTGCAAGGCCTGTTGCACTTCACGGCCGGCCACCTTTTCCCCGAGGGGCTTGCTGAGGGATTCGATGAACTCGGTCGGCGATTTCGCCACCAGGCCGCCGCGGGCGCCATGTTTCACGGTATCCAGAGAACAGATTTCCGCCGCGTGGCGCTCGGCGCCAGAAGTCTTGCTGTAAAGCGAAACAAGGGCGAACAGGACGGCGTTGACGATCAAGGACAACGCCGCTGCTTCGCGCCAGGCGACCGAGTCCAGCGACAGCGGTCCGGCTTCAAGGCTGGTCTCAAAAAAAACCGGCAGCAGGATGAACCAGAACCAGACCGCGGCGCCGCCAGCCAGTCCCGCCATGAATCCGCGCGCGTTACCGCGGCGCCAATAGAGAATCGCCAGCGCGCCAGGCAGAAATTGCAGGCAGGCGCTGAAGCCGAGCACGGTGATGAAATCGAGGCCGATCTGCTTTTCGGGCAGGATGTGAAACAGGAACCCGGCCCAGATCACGAGCGTGATCAGCAAGCGGCGCCTGCGCAAAAGCCAGCGGTAGATGTCGTCTTTGGCCGAAGGCTGTTGCAGCGGCAGGATCAGATGATTCAGGCACATGTTGGACAGCGCCAGGGTGATGACGATAATCAGTCCGCTGGCCGCCGACAATCCGCCGAGATAGGCAAGCAGGCTGAGCCAGGGCGCATCCCACGCATCGCCGATGACGACGGGAAAATACACCACGGGAACTTCGGCGCCGGCGAGCAGCCCGGCCCAGAGGATCGGCAGCACCGGGAGGCTGATGAGCAGAAAATAGAGCGGCAGGCACCAACTCGCGAAGGCCAGCGCTTTCAGGCTTCGGTTTTCGTTGAAGGTGGCATAGAACATGTGCGGCATGGCGACCGCCGCGGCAAAGAAAAGCAGCGCCAGGACATGAAAGGAGCCGGCGAAGTCCGCGGCGCGAAGATTCTCCAGCAGGTCGGGCCGGCCCTGCAGCCAGTCCTGCATGGCGCCGGGTCCGCCGAAGCCGGCGCCGATGGCGAATGCGCCGACGGCGAGAAACGCCACGAGTTTCACCAGGGATTCGAAGGCGATGGCCATGACCAGGCCGTTGTGGCGGTTTCTGCCGGCTCTGTGCGAGGTGCCGAACAGGATCGAGAACAAGGTGATGATGATGCAAAACGCCACCGCGACGCCGCCTCTCGCGGCCTCCTGAGAAAGGATGCCGGCGGTGTCCGAGACCGCGCGGATCTGCAAGGCGATGATCGGGACCACCGCCGCTAGGGTAAGCAGGGTCACCAGGGTTCCCGCCAGGCGCGAGCGATAGCGGAACGCGATCAGATCCGCCAGTGAACTGAGTTGGTAGGTCCGGGTCAGTTGCCGGATCGGCCGCAACAGCAAGGGCGAGAACATGAAGGCGAGCGAGATGCCGATATAGCCGGCCAGGTAACCGTAACCGTGGCGCATGGCGATGCCAACGGAGGTGTAATAGGCCCAGACGCTGGCGAATACGCCAAGCGAAAGTGTGTAAACAAGAGGGTGCAGAACGATTCTTTCAGGAATCCAGTGGCGGTCCGTGGCCCAGGCGATGCCGAAAAGCAGGAGCAGATAGCCGGACCCCATCGCGGCCAGGGTGGCGAGGTCAAAATTCATCGCTGTCGCTTTCGCGCACGGTCAGGGCGACAACCGCGATTGCCGCCAGCGCCGCCAGATGAGGCCGATACCAGGCGCCCCCGGCCTGGATGATCCAGTCGATACTGAGCAGAAACAGCAGGTACAGGACGACGATCAGGATCAGCATGGAACGAGGGATATACACGCCCAAGTCACCTTGTAACGGCTCTCTCGTAACGGCTGGCCGGTATGCCGTGCAAAGCCGGAATCCGCAGTATATCCCAATTGCCGACGGCCCAATCGAGCAACTCTGCCGGGCCGGCAAGATCCGCGGGCGGCGGATGATTGAGGAAACACAAGGCCCGGCGCAGCAAGGGGGCGGGTTGCCGGGTATTCACGGGCGCCGCGAAATGCTGCTTGCTCAGTTTCTGCCCCTGCTCGTTGAGCAGTACGGGAAAATGGGCGTACTCGGGCCGCGGGTAGCCGAGCAGGGACTGCAGATACAACTGGCGCGGGGTGGAATCCAGCAGATCGATTCCACGCACGATCCGGTTGATGCCCTGAAAGGCATCGTCCGCTACCACGGCAAGTTGATAGGCGAACAGGCCATCCCTGCGGCGCACGACGAAATCGCCGGTCTCGCGTTCGAGATTCTGTTCGTAACGCCCCTGAATTCGATCGTCGATGCCCCAGACTTCCGGCTCGGTCAACAGCCGCACGGCATACGTGCCCGCCGGCGTACTTTCGTGAGCCCAGGCCCGGGAGCGGCAGCGGCCGTCGTACACCGGGCCCATGGCGCGCACCTGCCGGCGGCTGCAATCGCATGGATAACAAAGCTCGCGGTCCTGCAGATTCCGCAATATCTCCTCGTAGGCTTCAATCCGGGCGCTTTGGTACAACACCGCGCCGTCCCAGGTCATGCCGAGTTCTTCAAGCTGGCGCAGGATTGCGTCCGCCGCGCCGGGAGGCTCCCGTGGCGGGTCGAGGTCTTCCATGCGCAACAGCCAGGCGCCGCCGGCGGCCCGGGCATCGAGATAGCTGGCCAGAGCGGCGACCAGCGAGCCGAGATGCAGCGGGCCTGTGGGAGAGGGGGCGAAGCGCCCGACGTACCGGCCCGGTGAGTCCGATTCCCCGGTAGTCAGATGATTCAGATGCCGAATTGCTTTTCCCTGATCTCGTCGAGGGTCTTGCAGTCAACGCACTTGTTGGCCGTAGGCCGGGCTTCGAGCCGGCGAATGCCTATCTCGATGCCGCAGGACTCGCAGAAGCCGTAGTCGTCCTGGGCGATGGCTTCGATCGTATTGTCGATTTTCTTGATCAACTTGCGTTCCCGGTCGCGCGTGCGCAGTTCCAGGCTGAATTCCTCTTCCTGGGTCGCCCGGTCGATGGGGTCGGGATAATTCGCCGCTTCGTCCTGCATGTGGTGAACGGTGCGGTCCACTTCCTGCATCAACTGCTCGCGCCAGTCCAGCAAAATGCCGCGGAAATGGGCGCGCTGCTTCTCGTTCATGTACTTCTCTCCGGGCTTGGCCTGGTACGGAGTGAAGTTCTTCAGAACCGGTTGAGCTTGAAAGCTCCGACTTGCTGTCATGGTCTAACGTCTCGCCAATGGTCTCACCAAGTGAAGCAGCGAAAACTACCAGAATCGAATTGTCGATGCCACAAGTTTGTGACTGGTGTCAAAGCAAAGCAGAAATGTCCCCTTTTCTCCAAAGCAGAG
>CAZUSL010000193.1:0-8339 GCA_964622925.1 uncultured Pseudohongiella sp.
GGCCCTGTGCGCGAGCCACGACAAAACCACAAGCTGGTTCTGAGTCATGAGCGGCAACATCACCGTCGGCGGGAGGCGCGTCGCACTCGACAAGGAAGGCTATCTTCGCAACCTGGACGACTGGAACGAAGCCGTCGCCGAAGCCCTGGCGCAACAGCAGGAAATCTCTCTGAAGTCGGCTCACTGGGAAATCTTGCGCCTGCTACGCAAATTTTACGGCAGACACCAGATGTCCCCCGCCACCCGCGCCCTGGTCAGTCTGACAAAAAAGGAACTCGGGCCCGACAAAGGCAGAAGCATTTATCTCATGCGCCTGTTCCGCGGCTCCTTCGCTAAAACCGCCAGCCGCATAGCAGGCCTCCCCAAACCCGACAACTGCCTCTGAAGAATTCAGTGTCCCCGAATCTCGCATGAAGTAAGTTGCCTACCTTCAAGTCTGGAACCAGGCAAAGCTGTCCCGCAGGCTCACGACCTCGCCGACGATGATGATCGCAGGCGCCTTGATGCCCTGGCCGGTTGCGACGTCAGGCAGATTCCCGATATCGCCCGCGGCGACCTGCTGCTCCCTGGTCGTGCCCTGGGAGACGACAGCCGCGGGCGTATCCGCCGACATTCCGTACCGCTGCAATTGCTCGCAGACGATCGGCAGACTTTTCAGTCCCATATAGAACACCAGGGTCTGCTGCGGACGGATCAGCGCCGGCCAGTCGAGATCGAGGCTGCCGTCCTTGAGATGTCCCGTGACGAATTGCACCGAGTGGGCATGATCGCGATGAGTCAGCGGAATTCCCGCATAGGCGGCGCAGCCCGAGGCGGCGGTGATGCCAGGCACGATCTGGAAGTCGATACCGGCTTCCGCCAGGGTAGTCAGTTCCTCGCCGCCGCGCCCGAAAATGAAAGGATCGCCGCCCTTGAGGCGCAGGACCTTGCGCCCTTCCCTCGCATGGCGGATCAGCATGTCGTTGATCGTGTACTGATCCACGGAATGCATTTCCGGGCCCTTGCCGACATGAATCAGTTCCGCGTCCGGCCGTATGCGCGCGAGAATTTCCTCGCTCACCAGGCGGTCGTACAGCACGACATCGGCGCGATACAGCAGCCGCAGCGCACGCAAGGTGAGCAAGTCCGGATCGCCGGGTCCCGCTCCGACCAGCCAGACTTCCCCGGTTGGCTGCCCGCCGCCGTCCAGAATCCGTCCGAGCGCCTCCTTCGCCTCTTCTTCCCGCCCGGCATAGACGAGTTCTGGCACTTCGCTGTCGAGAACGTTTTCCCAGAAAGCCGTGCGGCCGGCGAAATCCGCGATCCGGTTTTTCACTTCCCCGCGCATGGAGCCCAGCAAGTGGGCGAGACGGTCGATGCGCGCCGGCATCATCACCTCGTTCATTTCCTTGAGACTGCGGGTCAATACGGGAGACGTGCCTGAACTCGAAATGGCGACGACAACGGGTGAGCGATCGACGATCGCCGGCATATAGAACGTGCAAAGCGCGGGCTGATCGACGACGTTGACCGGAATCCCCCGCTCCCTGGCCCATCGGCTCACGTTCTCGTTGACGTCGGGATCGTCGGTCGCGGCAATGGCGAGCTGTGCGCCTTCGAAGTCTTCTGCCCGGATTTCGCGCCGGTCGAGCCGGCCGCCATGCTCCTGCAGCAATTCCAGCATCCGGTCGCCGGCTTCCGGCGCCACGATATGCAATTCCGCTTGGGCCCCGGCCAGCAGCCGCGCCTTGCGGAAGGCGACCTCTCCTCCACCGGCTACCAGGCATCGAACGCCGCGGACGTTCAGAAATACCGGCAGCGCTTCCATCATTCGAGCCTCTCGACGCCGTCCATGTATGGCCGCAACACTCGTGGGACACCCACTCCTCCCTCCGCGTCCTGGCAGTTCTCGAGTATGGCCACCAGGGTGCGCCCGATGGCGAGGCCGGAGCCGTTGAGGGTATGCACGAATTCGGGTTTACCGCTCGCCGGATTGCGCCATCGCGCCTGCATGCGGCGCGCCTGGAACTCGTCGAAATTGCTGCAGGAAGAAATTTCGCGATAGCACTGCTGCGATGGCAGCCAGACTTCGAGGTCATAGGTGAAATTGGCGCTGAATCCGAGATCGCCGCCGCAAAGCGCAACCTTGCGATAAGGCAGTTCAAGCAATTGCAGCACGCGTTCGGCGTGCCCGGTCAACTCTTCCAGCGCCGCATCCGACTCTTCGGGCCGGGTGATCTGCACGAGTTCGACCTTCTCGAACTGATGCTGGCGGATCATCCCCCGGGTATCGACGCCATAACCGCCGGCTTCCTGGCGAAAGCAGGGCGTATGGCAGACCCAGCGCGCCGGCAATTCACCGGCGTCGAGAATTCGATCCCGCACCATGTTCGTCACCGGCACTTCGGCGGTGGGGATCAGGTAGAAGTCCTGTTTGCCCTGCAACTTGAACTGATCTTCCGCGAACTTGGGAAGTTGCCCCGTGCCGACCAGGGCATCCGCATTGACGATGAAGGGAACGTTGATTTCGGTATAGCCGTGTTCGCGGATATGCAGATCAAGCATGAATTGCCCGAGCGCCCGATGCAGGCGCGCCACGGGGCCCTGCATGACGACGAAACGCGCCCCGGTCATGCGGCTCGCGGCGGCGAAATCGAGCGCTTCACCCGTGCCGGCGGCCAGACCGGCGCCGATCTCCACGTGATCCTTCACCGGGAAGTCGAATTGCGGTGGGTGTCCCCATTCGGATTCGAGGCGATTGGCGGCTTCGCCGTCGCCTTCCGGGACCTCGTCCGCCGGCACATTGGGCACACCCAGGAGGTAATCGCGAAACTCGTCCTGCAGGACCTGCAGTTGCCGCTGGGACTCTTCGAGTCGCGACTTGAGGTCCGACATCGTGCGGAGAATTTCCGTTACGTCCCTGCCCTCCTGCTTTGCCTTGCCGATTTCCTTCGAGCGGCTGTTGCGCTCGTTCTGCAAGGCTTCGGCGGCGAGCTGGATTTCCTTGCGGCGCGCGTCGAGGTCGCCGAGATACGCCACGTCGAGCGTGAACTTCTTCTTTGCCAGCTTGCCGGCGAGCGTTTCGGCTTCGGAACGGATCCTTCTGGGGTCGAGCATGTAATGATCTCTCCTGGCGCGTTTCAGTCGGCCGTGCGGCTGTCGACGATTTCTATCCCCGGGGGCGGTGCGAAAACGAACAGGCTGTCTTCCATCGGGGCGTTACGTTCGAGATTGAAAAACCGCCATACCGTCTGCTGGCCGTTGCGATTGTCGAGCCGAATGATATCGAGTTCCTCCCCGACGAACTCGATCGCTATCAGCGCATAAGGGCTGTCGGGCGCCAGCGGCAACAGTTCGAAGCGGTGCAAATCGGGGGCAGTCACGAGCGTCACGCGATACTCCTCCGCGAGTCCGCCGGTTTCGCCGTTGAGCAATTGCGCCGCCAGTTCGGCCCGGTTCCTGTCCCAGTTCTCGATCACCACCTGTTCCAGGTCGGGCTGGTAGTTCCACAAGGTGTCGCCGTCGGTGACGATCAGTTCGGGAAAGGGGTCGAGCGTTTCCCAATAGAATCCGCCGGGCTTCCGCAGCCGCATCAGAATCGTGCTTTCCTCGAGCAGGCCGCCGCCGGATTCGAGAATCAACTGGCTTACGTCGGCGGACAACGTCGAAATGCCGCCAAGCAGCGCATCGAGTTCGGTAACCGGGTCCTGCTGCGCGGCCGCCGGCGCGCCAGGTGCGAAAGACGCGAGCATGGCAACAGCGGCAAGCGCGGCGAGCCGGGAGGAAATCGGAGTCATGTCAGGCCGTTCAGTCGCGGGGAGCGGGTTGGGCGAGCACGTCCCTGCCGCCATTGCTGTTCATGGCGGATACTACTCCCTGCTGTTCCATGGTTTCAATCATGCGCGCGGCGCGATTGTAGCCTATGCGCAACTTGCGCTGCACCGCGGAAATCGACGCTTTCCGGGACTCGGTGACGAAATGCACCGCCTCATCGTAGAGTTCGTCGACCTCCCCGTCCTCGTCCAGCCCGCCGTCGGGGAGGAAATCCCGGTCGTTGCGGTCGACGGTCACCGCATCTACGTATTCGGGCACGCCGTGCGACTTCCACTCCGCCACCACGCGATGTACTTCGTCGTCGCTGACGAAAGCGCCATGCACCCGGGTCGCCACGCCGCCCCCCGGCGGCAGGAAAAGCATGTCGCCGTAACCGAGCAATTGTTCCGCGCCGCCTTCGCCGAGAATCGTTCGCGAATCGACCTTGGTGCGCACATTGAACGACAGCCGCGAGGGAATATTGGCCTTGATCAGGCCGGTGAGCACATCGACCGACGGCCGCTGGGTCGCCAGAATCAGGTGGATACCGGCGGCTCGGGCCTTTTGCGCGATGCGGGCAATGAGTTCCTCCACTTTCTTGCCCACCGTCATCATCATGTCTGCAAGTTCGTCGACCACAACGACCACGTTCGGCAAGGGCTCGAGTTCGGGCGCCTGCTGATCGCTTTCGAGTCCCAGGCCGGGATCCGGTTTCCAGTGAGGATCCAGCAAAGGCTTGCCGGCCTTGAGCGCTTCGTTGACTTTCCTGTTGTAGCCGGCGAGATTCCTCACGCCGAGCGCCGACAGCAGCGCATAGCGGCGGTCCATTTCGGCGACGCACCAGCGCAGACCGTTGGCGGCGTCCTTCACATCGGTGATGACCGGGGTGAGCAGATGCGGAATTCCCTCGTAAACCGACAATTCGAGCATCTTCGGATCGATCAGGATCAGCCGGACCTGCTCCGGCGTCGACTTGAAGAGCAGGCTCAGGATCATTGCGTTGATGCCCACCGACTTGCCCGAACCGGTGGTTCCCGCCACCAGCAGATGCGGCATCCTGCAGAGATCGACGATTACCGGCTTGCCGAGAATATCGTGACCGAGCGCGAGGCTGAGATTGGAATCGGCGCGGCCGAACTCCTTGCTTTCCAGCACCTGGCTGAGTAGGATCATTTCGCGATCGTCGTTGGGAATCTCGATGCCGATCACGTCGCGGCCGGGAATGTGTTCGACCACGCGCACCGATTTCACCGCGAGCGAGCGCGCGAGATCCTTGACCAGCCCCGTGATCCGGTTACCTTTCACCCCCGCCGCGGGCTGCACTTCGAAACGGGTGATGACCGGCCCCGGCTTGATCGCCGTGACTTCCACCTCGATGCCGAAGTCGCCCAGCTTTTCCGCGAGCAGCCGCGACATCTCCTCCAGCGACTCGCCCGATTGCGCGCCGGGCTGTCCCGGCAATCCCGCGTCGAGCAATGAAGTCGAAGGCAGGCGGCCCCGGGACGATTTCGCCGCAGCCCTGGATCCGGCGGCGCCGCTGTCCTGCTGCCGCCTGGGCGCGGTTGCGCCGGCAGCCGGCGGCATCGTCGGCGTAATGCGCTTCTTCTCTTTCCCCAGTAGCGGAAAGGGCTTTTTCGGTTTGGGACGTTGAACGGGGGCCTTGCGTGGAGCCGGAGCCATTACTCTTGCTTTTGCGTTCGCATCCCTGCGTCGACGCAGCAGAGCCGGCAAGCGCCGGAGGCCGGCAAGAAGCCATTGCGCCAGGGAGTTGACCGCGCCCGCCCAGGAAATGCTGAAACACAAGGTCAGGCCGATCAGCAAAAGCGCCAGAAACAGCAGGCTGCTGCCCAACAGCGCCAGCGCCGGCACGCTCCAGCTCACAAGCAGAGTGCCGACGATGCCGCCGGGGCCGTTGGGCAAGCCGGCCGAAGTTTCCAGGTGCAGGCTGGCCAGCCCGCCGGCGGAAAGCAGGATCAGCAACAACCCCATGACGCGAAAAAGCAAAAGTCCGCGAAACGCATGCCTGCCGACGATCGCGGCAAAACAGAGATAGATCAGCCAGGCGGGAACCACATAGGCCAGATAGCCAAGCGCCAGAAACAGCACGTCCGCCAGCCAGGCGCCGTAGAACCCGGCGGCATTGCCGATGTCGCCGCCACTACCGCTACTGCTGAAGCCGGGGTCTCCGGGCGAATAACTGATCAGGGCGACGAGCAGAAATACCCCGACCAGAAAGTTCACGACCAGCAAACCTTCCCTCAGCATGCGCGGTATCACGACGTTCCGATCAATATCCCCACTCATCCGACTCTCACGCACAACCGCCTAAAACCAAACAAATTCAAACAACTGTAATCCAATTCTAATCTGAAACATGAATACCCCCAAGATGGGACACCCATCTCTCAAGAGACAGGACACCCACCCGCAAATTCGGGAATATCAATTATTTATCGTCATTCTGTCGCCACATGTGAGAAAAGCGCCGCCAAAAAAAGCATAATAACGCCCGCCGGAAGACGGCGTTCGGACGCGGCGGAAAAGGGAAAATTGCATGTCGGAACTTCAGCATCATCGACTGATCATCATGGGTTCGGGTCCCGCGGGCTATACCGCAGCCTTGTACGCGGCCCGGGCCAATCTAGACCCGGTAGTGATCACCGGAATGGAACAGGGCGGCCAGTTGACCACGACCACCGACGTAGACAACTGGCCCGGCGATGTCGAAGGCCTGCAAGGCCCTGATCTCATGGACCGCATGCAACGGCATGTGGAACGATTCGGCGCCCGCGTGATCTTCGATCACATCAACGCCGTCGAATTGAAACAGCGTCCTTTCCGGTTGCAAGGCGAGACCGGCAGTTACAGTTGCGACGCCCTGATCATCGCCACCGGCGCTTCGGCGCGCTATCTCGGCCTGCCCTCGGAAAGCGCATACCTCGGCAAGGGCGTCAGCGCCTGCGCGACCTGCGACGGATTTTTCTACCGCAACAAGCCCGTGGCGGTAATCGGCGGCGGTAATACCGCCGTGGAAGAAGCCCTGTATCTCGCCAATATCTGCTCCCACGTCACCGTGGTACACCGCCGCGACGCCCTGCGCGCGGAAAAAATCCTGCAAGACCGGCTGTTCGGCCTGGTCGAGGAAGGCAAGGTCACCATGGCTTGGGACCATGTGCTCGAAGAGGTGCTCGGCGACGACACGGGCGTGACGGGGATCAGGATCAGCGGCGTGAAATCCGGCGAAGAACGGCAACTCGATGTCGACGGCGTATTCATCGCCATCGGTCACGATCCCAATTCCGGCATTTTCAAGGGACAACTCGAAATGAAGAACGGCTATGTGGAGATCAATTCGGGGCTTGGCGGCAATGCCACGGAAACCTCGGTGCCCGGCGTCTTCGCGGCCGGCGATATCGCCGACCAGGTCTACCGGCAGGCCGTCACCAGCGCCGGCTTCGGCTGCATGGCGGCGCTGGATGCAGAAAAATTTCTTTCGAGCTGAGCCTTCTTCCGCATGCCCCTGTATCGGCTGCATCACGCGGATCTGTCTTTTCCCCCGGCGACGCTGGCCCTGACCCGTCCGAACGGCCTGCTCGCGATCGGCGGCGATCTTCGCCCTGAAAGGCTGCTCAACGCCTATCGCAACGGCATTTTTCCCTGGTTCGACTCCGACCGGCCGATTCTCTGGTGGTCACCAGACCCGCGCCTGGTGCTGCGGCTCGACGACTTCAAGGTCTCCCGCAAGTTGAAAAGCCTTGCCCGCCGCCGTCCTTACGAGATCACCATGGACCGGGCTTTCACCGAAGTCATTCGAAATTGCGGCGCGGGCAGAGCGATAGGCACCTGGATCACGCCCGCAATGGAGTCGGCGTATTGCCGGCTGCACGAGTTGGGCCATGCGCACTCGGTCGAAGTCTGGAACGAATCCAGGCTGATCGGCGGACTCTATGGGGTCGCGCTCGGCAGGATGTTCTATGGCGAATCGATGTTCAGCCTGGAAGACAACGCCTCCAAGCTGGCCCTGGAACGGCTGGTGCGGCAATTGCTGGCGTGGGAATTCCGATTGATCGATTGTCAGGTCAGCAGCGATCATTTAATGTCTCTCGGGGCGGTGGAGATTCCGCGCAAGGAATTTCTCAGGCAGTTGTCCCGGCTGATAAGCGAGCCGCCGCCGGAAAAGTGGGAATTCGACCTGCCCTCTCCGGAGCGGGATTGAGCATGCGCCAGACCACTTCACGCAGATTGCGGCTGTTCCGCACCGGGCCTCATCCTTGCAGCTACAAGGACGAGCAGATCGCCAGCACGGTGTTTATCGACCCTTCCCTGCCGATGGACCGGCATATATACAGCCGGCTGACCGAAAACGGCTTTCGCCGCAGCGGCGCCCATTTCTATCGCCCCGACTGCGAAAACTGCGGCGCCTGCATTCCCCTGCGCATCCCCGTTGCGGACTTCGAGTGGCGCCGGCGCTACAAGCGAATCTGGAACGCCAACAAGGACCTGGTCGTGGTCGAAGACGATCTGGTCGACGATGACGAAAGTTTCGC
>CAZUSL010000194.1:0-2153 GCA_964622925.1 uncultured Pseudohongiella sp.
ACCTGCTTGAAGACTACGCCGACGAATGGCTGACCAAGGCGATGTTTCACTACCGCTGGTACTTTGAGGCTGACGCGGAAATGGCTGCCACGATTCTTCCCTATTGGGGGAATATCACCGCGCCCGACAATTCGCTCGCGGAAGCGTCGGAACAATTCGGCCAGCGTCAGGTCGATCGCCTCTACGTGGTGGGTTCCAATGAAACGACAGCGCCGATAATCGAGGCCAGCTACAAGCGATTTCTGCGACTGTTTACCCGGCATCTCGAACGCCATCCGTTCCTCATGGGCAAACGGCCCGGCGCCTCGGACTTTGCCGTATTCGGTCAACTCACTCAACTGGCCCAATTCGATCCGACTTCGTCCGGCATAACATTGCAACAGGCTCCGCGAGTCTATTCGTGGGTTTCGCTCACTGAAGATCTGTCCGGCCTGGAACCTGAACCGCAACACTGGTTCCCGGACGCCGACATGCCGCAAACCCTGTTGGCATTGCTCAAGGAAATGGGGAGAACCTACGTGCCCGTCATGTTGGCCAACGCGGCCGCCTTTCGAGCCGGAGAGTCAATAGTGGAATGCCTGGTCGATGACAAACCCTGGCGGCAAAAAACCTTTCCCTATCAGGCTCACTGCGTAGACTGGATTCGTGCCGAGTACGATGCGCTGGATTCAACGGCGCGAAGTACAATCGACGCAATGTTTGACGGAACCGGCTGTGAGGCACTCCTGATCAACTTATCCTGAGCATTTCGGAGTTTTTCGGAAATGACGGAAGACCGAACAGCATTGCGTGAGGAACTGGCGCGAGCGTATCGGGTTTTCGGGGCGCTCGGCTGGGGCGATCTGGGCGATGGTCATATCAGCGCGCGGGACCCCGAACGCCCCGATTGCTTCTGGATGCTCGGCTACGGGGTTACGTTCCCGGAAGCTACCGCCGACGTCATGGTGCTGATCGACAGGGATGGCCAGGTGGTGTCCGGCACGGGCTCAGTCAACTGGCCGGGCTATCACATCCATCAGCCGATCCTCGCCGCACGCCGCGACATAGGCAGCGTGGCTCACACGCACACATCCTGGGGTACGGCATTTTCTTCCCGGAACCGTCTGCTGGAGCCCGTCACCCAGGAAGCCTGTATTTTCTTCGAAGACTGCGCCCTGTTCGACGACGAGGAAGTGCAGGTGCAAAGTCTCACGGCCGGTTCACGGATTGCGCGGAGCATGGGCCGGAACAATTCGGTGATACTGCGCAGTCACGGCCTGCTTGCCGCCGGCGTTTCCGTCGCCTCCGCGGTGGCGCGCTTCGTACTCATGGAGCGCGCGGCGGAAGCGCAAATGAGGAGCCCCGACAGTCAGCCCATCTCCGCTGACGCCGCCCGCTTCGCCAAGGCGGACCTGGTCGGCGAGGAGCACCTTCGCAACACCTTCAATTTCCTGGCGCGGCACTACGGCGTGTACTGAAAAGGCAATTCGTTCCCGGATTCACGTCCATGGGTTGATCACTTCTGCTCCCATTTCCTGAAATGGTGCCGTGTCGCGGGTGGCAATGCTAAACCCGGAAGAAATCGCAATCGCCGCCATCGCCGCATCGGCAAACCCGACCCGGCGGTCTTTGCGCCTCGCGGCGGCCGCCCTATCCGCGAAAACCTGTGTCGCGGCATCGTCGAGATGTTTGATTCGGCCCTTGAATACCTGGTCCACAGTCTCATCGATGCGGCTCTCAAGCTTCTGGCGCCGCACGCCCGGCTCCAGCAGGGCTGCGCCGAATCGCAATTCCATGACCGTGATTACGGGCAACCACAGCGAATCCAGATCCTGATCGTTCAACCAGCCCATTACCCCGGCATTTGGCCTGGGATTCATGGTTTCGGAAATTACATTGGTATCAAGCAGGATCATTCAAACGAAGCCGCGTCGATACCCGAGCGATCTCGCTCGAAGGATACGCCTTCCAGGT
Source organism: uncultured Pseudohongiella sp. (assembly GCA_964622925.1). Taxonomy (GTDB): domain Bacteria; phylum Pseudomonadota; class Gammaproteobacteria; order Pseudomonadales; family Pseudohongiellaceae; genus UBA9145. Next base: position 1,954 of record CAZUSL010000194.1, read on the forward strand.
CGGTATCTTTCCAAATCGACCGAAGCAGGTCGCCCGGGCGCGGTCGGTCGGCGGGAAACAGTCCCCGCCGCAATATACTGCGAGCCAACGCCTCAGCGCTTTTTCCCTGAGCCCGGGCCTGAGCCTTCAAAGCCCGGTGAACCTCGTCGGGAATTTGCCGGATCGTGATCTGCGCCATGGTAGGGTCTCCAAGGTGTCCA
>CAZUSL010000195.1:0-8643 GCA_964622925.1 uncultured Pseudohongiella sp.
CGGCGCACCTTGGACAAGGCCACCTCAACGCCGCATTTCTCGCAGATAGAGCCGCGATGCTTGAGCCGCTTGTATTTGCCGCACAGGCATTCGTAATCCTTTACCGGGCCGAATATCTTGGCGCAAAAAAGGCCGTCGCGCTCGGGCTTGAACGTCCGGTAGTTGATCGTCTCGGGCTTTTTCACTTCGCCATGGGACCACGAACGGATCATCTCCGGCGAAGCCAGCGCAATGCGAATGGAATCGAAATCTTCGGATTGCGATTGCGATTTGAGCAAGCCATAAAGGTCTTTCATGCTTTCTCCTCCAGGGAGCCGACAGTGCTGTTACCAAAGTCCTGTGTCATTGCGATCATGACGTTACTTGCTGACTTCCAGCTCCATGTCGATTCCGAGCGAACGGATTTCCTTCAGCAGTACATTGAATGATTCCGGCATGGCCGGCTCCATCCGATGGTCGCCGTCGACGATGTTCTTGTACATCTTGGTGCGTCCCGCGACATCGTCGGATTTCACGGTCAGCATTTCCTGCAAGGTGTAGGCGGCGCCATAGGCTTCGAGCGCCCAGACTTCCATCTCGCCGAAGCGCTGGCCGCCGAACTGGGCCTTGCCGCCAAGCGGCTGTTGCGTAACCAGGCTGTAGGAACCGGTGGAACGGGCGTGCATCTTGTCGTCCACCAGATGATTCAGCTTCAGCATGTACATGATTCCCACGGTGACCGGCGTATCGAAGGCGTCGCCGGTGCGGCCGTCGAAGAGGATCACCTGGCCGCTTTCGTCCTTGCCGGCCATCTTCAGCATCCGCTTGATTTCCATCTCCTCCGCGCCGTCGAAAACCGGCGTCGCCATGGGCACGCCGTCTTTCAGGTTTTCCGCCAGTTCCAGCACTTCTTCGTCGGTCAGGCTCTTGAGGTCTTCCTTGTGCTCGCCCACGGAGTTGTAGATTTCCGTTAAAAGTTTGCGAAGCGCCGGCGCTTTTTTCTTCTCGCGCAACATCTTGTTGATCATCTGCCCGAGACCGCGGGAAGCGCGTCCGAGATGGGTTTCGAGAACCTGTCCCACGTTCATGCGCGAAGGCACCCCGAGCGGGTTGAGCACGATGTCCACCGGCTCGCCGTTTTCGTCGTAAGGCATGTCTTCCACGGGCATGATCGCGGAGATCACGCCCTTGTTGCCATGCCGGCCGGCGAGCTTGTCGCCGGGCTGCACGCGGCGCTTGATCGCCAGATAGACCTTGACGATCTTGAGAATTCCCGGCGCCAGGTCATCGCCCTGGGTGAGTTTCTGGCGCTTGTCCTCGAAGCGTTCCTCAAGCTCGGCGCGCCTTTCCTCGAGTTGTTCCTGGGCGCGTTCGAGTTGCCGGTTGAGGCCGTCGTTCTTCATGCGCAACTTGAACCAGTCCTGGCGCGGCAGATTGTCCAGGTAGTCCTGGCTCAGCCGCTGGCCCGACTTGAGCTTGGGGCCGCCACTGACCTCCCTGCCCTTGAGGGACTTGCCGAGACGCTCGAATGTTGCGCCTTCGACGATGCGATACTCGTCGTCGATGTCCTTGCGGACCTGGTCGAGTTGGTATTGCTGGATTTCAAGCGCCCGCTGATCCTTCTCGAGACCGTCGCGGGTGAAGATCTGCACGTCGATCACGGTGCCCCGCACGCTCGTCGGCACACGCAGGGAAGTGTCCTTCACGTCCGAGGCCTTCTCGCCGAAAATCGCGCGCAGCAGTTTTTCCTCCGGCGTGAGTTGGGTCTCGCCTTTCGGCGTGACCTTGCCGACAAGGATGTCGCCGGCGTCGACTTCAGCGCCGATGTAGACGATGCCCGACGCATCGAGCTTGGATAGCGCGCCTTCACCCACATTCGGGATGTCGGCGGTCACTTCCTCGGAGCCCAATTTCGTATCGCGCGCCACGCAAGTCAATTCCTGGATATGGATCGTCGTGAAGCGATCTTCGGTCACCACCCGCTCCGAAATCAGGATCGAGTCTTCGAAGTTGTAGCCGTTCCAGGGCATGAAGGCGATGCGCATGTTCTGTCCGAGCGCGAGTTCGCCGGTATCGACCGAAGGCCCGTCGGCGAGGATGTCGCCGCGGCTGACCACGTCGCCCTGCTTCACCAGCGGCTGCTGGCTGATGCAGGTGTTCTGGTTGGACCGGGTGTACTTGGTCAACTTGTAGATGTCGACCCCGGCTTCGCCGGCGTCGGTCTCGTCGTCGTTGACGCGGACGATCAGGCGCGCGGCGTCGACGCTCTCGATCACCCCGCCCCGTTCGGCGATAAGACATACTCCCGAATCCCGCGCCACGATGCCTTCGATGCCGGTGCCCACCAGCGGCTTTTCGGTCTTCAGCGTGGGAATCGCCTGGCGCTGCATGTTCGAGCCCATCAATGCCCGGTTGGCGTCGTCGTGCTCGAGGAACGGGATCAGCGAGGCGGCCACCGAAACCATCTGCTGCGGCGCCACGTCCATGTAGTCGACTTCCTCCCGCGGTTTCAACGTGGTTTCGCCCTTGTGACGCACGGTGACCAGATTGTCCGTCAGCGCGCCCTTGCTGTTCTGCGAAGCGCTGGCCTGGGCGATGACGTATTCGCTTTCGTCGATGGCCGAAAGAAAATCGATCTCGTCGGTGACCTTCGTGCTCGCGACCTTGCGATAGGGACTTTCCAGGAAGCCGTAATGATTTGCCCTGGAATAGGTCGCCAGATTGTTGATCAGGCCGATATTCGGGCCTTCCGGAGTTTCGATCGGACACAGTCTGCCGTAATGCGTGGGATGCACGTCGCGTACTTCGAAGCCTGCCCGCTCGCGGGTCAGACCGCCGGGCCCGAGCGCCGAAACCCGACGCTTGTGGGTGACTTCCGACAGCGGATTGTTCTGGTCCATGAACTGCGAAAGCTGGCTCGAACCGAAGAATTCCTTCACCGCGGCCGCGACCGGCTTGGCGTTGATCATGTCCTGGGGCATGAGTCCCTCGGAGTCCGCCATGCTCAGGCGCTCCTTGACCGCCCGCTCGACGCGCACGAGGCCCACGCGGAACTGGTTCTCGGCCATTTCGCCGACCGAACGGATGCGGCGATTGCCGAGATGGTCGATGTCGTCGACCGAACCGAAGCCGTTACGGATGGCCACCAGGGTCTTGAGCACATCGACGATATCGCCCCTTTCGAGGACCATGTTGCCCTCGGACGTCTTGCGATTCAGGCGCCGGTTGAACTTCATGCGCCCGACATGGGAAAGATCGTAGCGGTCGTCGCTGAAGAAAAGACTGTCGAACAGTTTTTCCGCGGAGTCCGGAGTGGGCGGTTCGCCCGGACGCATCATCCGGTATATCTCGATTTTCGCTTCGAGAGCGGAATTCGTGGTGTCGATGCGCAAGGTATCCGATATGAACGGGCCGCAATCGAGATCGTTGGTATAAATGGTCTGGAATTCGCTGATGCCTTCCTCGACGAAACGGCTGATCAGTTCCGGTCCGATTTCGGTGTTGCAGGGAGCGATGATCTCGCCTGTTTCCTTGTTGACGGCGTCGACCGCAAGCGAAGAACCGATTACGAAATCCTCGCTGACCTGAAGTTCGGTAAGGCCGGCCTGCTCCATCTGGCGGATATGGCGGCTGGTTATGCGGCGTCCGGCTTCGACGATGAGTTTGCCGCGCTTGCCCTTGACCGGAAAAGACAGCACCTCGCCGCGCAGACGCGAAGGAACGAGTTCCACGGAAATAACCGGTTCGTCGCCGCCCGCCAGGCGAAAAGTATTGCGCTCGTAGAACATTTCCAGGATCTGTTCCGGCGTGAAATCCAGCGCGCGCAGCAATACCGTGGCCGGCAACTTCCGTCGCCGGTCGATGCGGACGTAGACCAGATCCTTGGGATCGAATTCGAAATCGAGCCAGGAACCGCGATAGGGGATCACCCGGGCCGTATAAAGCAATTTGCCCGAGCTGTGGGTCTTGCCCTTGTCGTGATCGAAGAACACTCCCGGCGATCGATGGAGTTGGGATACGACCACGCGTTCGGTGCCGTTGATGATGAAAGTGCCGGAATCGGTCATCAACGGGATTTCGCCCATGTAGACCTCCTGCTCCTTCACTTCCTTGATCTTTCTCTGGGACGATTCCTTGTCGTACAGGATCAATTGCAGCGTCACTTTCAGGGAGGCCGAATAGGTCGAACCCCGGAGCTGGCATTCCTTGACATCGAAAACGGGCTTGCCGAGCTCATAGCTCTTGTATTCAAGCGCCGCCTTCTCGTTATAGGAACTGATCGGAAACACGGACTTGAACGCGCCATGGAGCCCCTGATCCTTTCGTTCCCCGTCGGGGATGGCCGATTGCAGGAACTGCTGGTAGGAATCCACCTGGATGGAAAGCAGGTAGGGAATGTCCATCGCGCTCGGCAACTTGCCGAAGTTCTTCCGAATGCGCTTCTTTTCAGTGTAGCTATAGGCCATATCGTGTTCCTGGATCTAGATAAGCGTCGGCTTGGGATTTCGCGGGCACGGGCACACCCCGGATCGATGCTTCATCGTCCGGAGCCTGCCGCTTTCGGTAGCTTTACTTGAGTTCAACAGTTGCGCCGGCTTCTTCCAGTGCTTTCTGCATCGCTTCAACTTCAGCCTTGGGCACGCCTTCCTTGACGGTGGAAGGCGCCCCGTCGACCATTTCCTTGGCCTCTTTCAGTCCCAGCCCGGTAATGGCGCGAACCGCCTTGATGACATTGATCTTCTTGTCACCTACGGCGGAGAGCACCACGTCGAACTCGTCCTTTTCTTCGGCCGGCGCGGCCTCGGCCGCAGCGGCTGCCGCGGGCGCCGCGGCAACCGCGGCAGCGGCGGACACGCCGAATTTTTCTTCCATCGCCTCAACGAGCTGGACGACGTCCATAACAGACATTTCGGCGATTGCGTCCAAAACTTCTTGTGTTGACAGAGCCATTACTGCAATTCTCCTGGTTCAGATTCGTTTTCTCTTTCGTGATTTTGGCTGTTCGCGTTCAGGCCGCCTGCTTCTGATCCCGCACCGCTGCTACGGTACGGGTCAGCCTGCCGGGCACATCCTTGACGGTCCGCGCGAGCCTGGTTACCGGAGCGAGCATGACTGTCATCAGCATCGCCCGGGCCTGGTCGAGAGTCGGCATCTTGGCGAGCACGTCGATATCGCGCGGCTCGAGCAATCTGCCGCCAATGGACAGGGCCTTGATTTCGAAGTGATCGTTCTCACCGGCGAAGTCCTTCAGCACTCGCGCCGCGGAGCCGGGATCCTCCTGGGAAAACGCGAGGATCGTCGGCCCGCTGAGCGCGTCCCGGATACACTCGAACTCGGTGTCTTCCACTGCGCGCTTCAACAGCGAATTCCGCACTACGCGCAGATACACCTTGTTTTCCCTGGCGTCACGGCGCAAGGCGGTCATCTCTTCCACCGTAACTCCGCGATAATTCGCGAGCACGGCGGACAATGCGTTGCCGGCGGCCTCATTGACCTCGGCGACTATCCGCTTCTTGTCTTCAAGTGCTAACGGCATTTTCTATACTCCTGCCAGTTTCAGGCGACGCGTGCGTCGCCGCTGCCCCGGCGCGAACAGCGCCCATTTCGACGCGAACAGCGCCGACTTACGACAGGTGATTCGAATTCGAACGGCAGGTTCAAATCGGATTTCACCGTCTGCGCAGGAAGTTAAGGCCAATGGCCGCCTGCGGTCTTTGACAGTCTCATCGAAATAATCGATGAAGCTCCAAAGTTCTCTCTCATCCGGCCTCTTATATGGCCAGCGAGGATTGATCGATTACCAGCCCCGGACCCATGGTCGAGGAAAGCACTACCTTCTTTATATACATGCCCTTGGCGGAAGCCGGCTTCGCTTTCTTGAGATCGGAAAGCAGAGCTTCCAGATTTCTGCGCACCAGGGTCCCGTCGAATCCGACGCGTCCGATGCCGCCGTGGACGATTCCGTTGCGGTCGGTGCGATAACGCATCTGTCCGGCCTTGGCGTTGCGCACGGCTGTTTCCACATCGGCGGTTACCGTGCCCACTTTTGGATTGGGCATCAGCCCCCGGGGGCCGAGAACCGGTCCGAGTGCGCCGACGACACGCATGGCGTCGGGCGAGGCTATGACGACGTCGAAATCGAGATTGCCGCCCTTGATCGACTCCGCCAGGTCTTCGAATCCCACGATGTCGGCGCCGGCTTCCTTTGCCTTGTCGGCATTCTCCCCCTGGGCGAAAACGGCGACCCGCACTTCCTTGCCGGAGCCTTCGGGCAAGGTCGTGGAGCCGCGCACGATCTGGTCGGACTTGCGCACATCGACGCCCAGGTTCACCGCCACGTCGATGGACTCCTTGAAGCCGCCGGTTGCGACTTCGCTCAGCAGGCTTACCGCCTCTTCCACCGAAAAACTCTTGTCCGGGGTCACTTTTTCCGCTATCAGCTTCTGCCGTTTCGTCAACTTGCCCATATCAGTCAACTCCTTCCACTTCGAGCCCCGCACTGCGCGCGCTGCCGGCCAGGATGCGCACCGCCGCGTCCATATCGACCGCATTCAGATCCGCCATCTTGACGTTGGCGATCTCTTCGAGTTGCGCGCGAGAGACCTTGCCTACCTTCTCCGTGTTCGGCCGGCCACTGCCCTTGGCGACGCCTGCGGCCTTGCGCAGAAGAACGGCCGCGGGGGGGGTCTTGGTAATGAATGTGAAGCTGCGGTCCGCGTAGACGGTGATTACCACGGGCACCGGCAGGCCGGCTTCCATGCTTTGGGTCTGGGCGTTGAACGCCTTGCAGAACTCCATGATGTTCAGCCCGTGCTGGCCGAGCGCCGGACCGACCGGGGGACTCGGATTGGCCTTGCCGGCCGGCACCTGCAATTTGACATAGGTCAGGATCTTCTTGGCCATTATTCAACCTCTAGCTCTTTTCCACCTGGCCGAATTCGAGTTCCACCGGAGTCGCGCGCCCGAAAATCAGTACGGCGACCCGCAGGCGGCTCTTCTCGTAGTTCACCTCTTCCACGGTTCCGGTGAAATCATTGAACGGCCCGTCGACGATGCGCACCATCTCGCCGGGCTCGTAAATCGTCTTGTGCGCCGGAGCGCCTTCGCTGTCTTCGATTCGCCGCAGAATCGACGCCGCTTCCTTGTCGGTGATCGGCGCCGGCTTTTCCGCCGTGCCGCCGATAAATCCCATGACCCGGGGCGTTTCCTTCACCAGATGCCAGGTATCGTCGTTCAGTTCCATATGGACGAGCACATAGCCGGGAAAAAACTTGCGCTTGCTGTTTCGCTTCTGCCCCGCCCGCATCTCCACCACTTCCTCGGTGGGAACGAGCAACTCGTCGAAGAGCGATTCGTAGCCGGGATCCGTCTGCTCGACGCGATCTCCCAGGGTCTCCATGGCCCTTTGTTCGTAACCCGAATATGCGTGCACCACGTACCAGCGCTTCGGCGGCATTTTCCGCAGCCGCTCCAGGATCTCTCCGGCGTCCTCGTCATGAAAGACCGGCGGCGCGCCGTTCTCCGGGGCTACGATGCCGGGAGTCGTCTTCACGACTCGCCAGATGTTGTCGGTCAGTTCATCGTCCCTGGTTACTTCGAATCGAATCAGCAACTTGTATCCGCGCTCGGTGTCCTCTCCCTCGACGACTTCCGAGACCACTTTCTGCGGCACGAGCTTGACCAGGTCGAACCACCGCTTGTAGCCGGCCTTGTCGATCTTGTCGCGCAAGGTTCGGAAGGCCCGGAACCCGCTTCCGAATTCCGTTTCCAGGAGATAGCAATTCAAACTCATCAATCCGCGCCCGTAACCGCCGGTCTAGCCGATAATGCTGGATACGATTCCGTTCAGACCCCAGTCCAGCAACCAGAGTATGAGCGCCAGGATAAAGATGACGATCAATACGATAATCGTCGTCTGAATCGTTTCCTGGCGGGTGGGCCAAACCACCTTTCTGATCTCTATCCTCGCTTCGAGGCAGAGATTGACGAAGGCGCGGCCGCGTTCGGTCTGCGCGGCGATCCAGCCGGCGACGCCGGCGAGCGCGAGGAGGCCGATAGTGCGGATCAGCAGGGATTCGGCTGAAAAATAGCTGTTGGCGTAAACGCCGCCCGCGACAATCGCGGCGACGACGGCCCACTTGATCCAGTCCGTTCTGGCCTGGTCACCTTTTTCAATCATCTTCTGTTCGAATTCCGCGCCGAAACTGCCGCACGGCAGTTTCGCAATCTGTTGGCAGGCCAGGAGGGAATCGAACCCCCAACCTGCGGTTTTGGAGACCGCTGCTCTGCCAATTGAGCTACTGGCCTAATGTTCCGAAAAATTACATCCTGTAATTTTTCTCTTGATCAAAACAAAAGCGTGGTTTTGTTTTGATCACGAATTCAATGGCTTACGCCATCGAATTCGGCGTCACACCCCTGTGCCGCAGGGAGGCTCCGACTCAATCAGAGCATCCCCAACAAGAATGTCCGGAAAATGTTTACTCGATGATCTTCGAGACTACGCCGGCGCCTACCGTGCGGCCGCCTTCCCGAATCGCAAAACGCAATCCCTCGTCCATCGCAATCGGCGCAATCAACTCCACGTTCATCTTCACGTTGTCACCCGGCATCACCATCTCCACATCGCCCGGCAACTCCACGTTCCCCGTCACGTCCGTCGTC
>CAZUSL010000196.1:0-6492 GCA_964622925.1 uncultured Pseudohongiella sp.
GGATAGAGCATCGGCCTTCTAAGCCGAGGGTTGCAGGTTCAAGTCCTGCCGGGCGCGCCAATTCCTGAAATCAGGCAGGGAGTAAAAATGCTGGCGGTAATCGGGGGATCGGGACTGGGCTCGTTGCGCGGGGAAGTGCGCGCGTTGGAAATGGAAACCATCGAGGCGATCCGGACGCCTTACGGAGGCCCGGTGCAGGTCGATATCTGCCGGCTGAAGAATGTCAGGATCGCATTTCTGCCGCGCCATGCCGCGGGTGACCGCGTTCCCGCCCACAAGGTCAACTACAAGGCCAATATCTGGGCGCTGCAAAGCCTTGGCGTCGACCGCATCATCGCGACCAATACCGTCGGCGGCATCAGCGAAGACCTTCCTCCGGGCGCGATGGCGATACCGGAACAATTGATCGACTATACCTGGGGCCGGGAGAGTTCATATTTCGATGGGGCCGATCAGGAACCCAGGCACATCGATTTCACCTGGCCTTACGACCAGACGCTGCGCGAGGCATTGCGCGCCGCCGCGGCCAGGGTGGAAAAACCGATCAAGTACGGCGGCGTCTACGGCGTATTGCAAGGGCCGCGCCTGGAAACCGCTGCCGAGATCCTGCGCCTGCGCCGGGACGGCTGCGACATGGCAGGCATGACGAGCATGCCCGAGGCCGTTCTGGCCCGCGAACTGGAAATCCCTTACGCCTGCCTTGCCCTTTCCGTCAACTGGGCGGCCGGCCTCGGCGATGGCGTGATCGACATGAAGGACATTAAACGGGTCCACGGCTTCGGAACCGTAGAACTGATCGGCATCATCGAAGCCCTGATCGAGTCTGAAGTCCTGAAGTAACTTCAGGGTTGATTTTCGACGAATTCGAACGGCGGCGGCAGGTCGTAGGGCGTGATCTGCACGACGATGCCCAGGGCGGGATGGTCGAGATAGTGGAATTCGCCGCTGCGCAATTCGCGCTGCTGACGCATGGTATATATGCGGCTGATCGCCGGTGCGGCCGCGTTGCCCGGGATTTCCATGCCCCAGGTTTCAACAAGAGCTTCCGGCAACGGCGGCAATGACCATTGTTCGCCGCCGGACGCGCCGCCGAATTCCGCAAGCCAGAGATCTGCGCTGAAAATCACCCGGTCGCGGCCGGCGTTGAAATTCAATGCAACCGAGCCCTGCAATTCGGCCAGCGAACCGTAACGGTCGCCCCCCGCAATGAATATCGGCGTCGCGGAGCCCACGTCCCCTATCGGCTGGCGCCAGACCGCGTTATAAAGCACTCGGTATTGCCCCGCCCGTTCGATCGCCTGGTTGGTCTGGCGGAAATCGCTGTACGAAGCCGGCAACTCCAGGAGCGGGTCCCGTTGCAGGTCGGGAAAGCGGAATCCGCTTCCTTCGCGGGCAGGGAAAGGGCCCGTGTCGCGCAATCGCGCGAGTTCGGGCTCGGGCGGCTCGGCTTCGGCTTCGAGCGCTCCCGGTTCGCCGTCGGCTGCGAACAATTCAAGAAAAAGCAGATCGGTCAAACGCCCCAGGCGGACCATCTCCGGCGGAAAATTCAGATCCAGGTTATCCGGTCGCCAGGTTTCCCGCTCGCGGTCGGCGAAGGATTCATTGCTGAAAATCGTCAATTCGACCTGGAACCAGCGTTGGAAACCCTGGGCTTCGGCAAAGCCGGCATGGCCCCAGACGAGCAGGCCTGCCAACAGGGTCAGGAAGCGAACATGTCTCATGGCGTCAGGCTGTTTGCGCAACGGCCGGCTCCCTTGCGGCAATGCGTTCGAGCAGGTTCTCGATATAACCGAGCTTGTCGTCGGCTTCGCGGAATCCCGCCTTGATTCGCAACTGGTTCGTTCCGCCGAGGGCGAAATTCGCCGGTTCGGATTCGATCAGCCGCACGATGGCCGCCGGGTCGATACGGGCCGAGTCGGCGAAGTCCAGGCGTGCGCCGGAAACATTAGCATCAATCTTGCGGATACCGAAGTCCCTGGCGCGCAATTTCAGTTCGCTCAGGCGGAACACCGATTTCAGCGGCGGCGGCAGCAGGCCGAATCGGTCGATCATTTCCACCTGCAATTCATCGAGGTCCTCCTTGCCGCGGCAGGATGCGATGCGCTTGTACATGATCAGCCGGGTATGCACGTCCGGCAGGTAGTCTTCCGGAATCAGCGCCGGAACGCGCAGATTGATGTCCACCGATTCCTCGAGTTCCGGACTGCTGCTCGGCATTCTTCCCTCGCGAATCGCCCGCACCGCGTCCATCAGCAATTCCATGTAGAGCGTATATCCGATCTTCTGCATATGGCCGCTTTGCTCCTCTCCGAGCAACTCGCCGGCACCGCGGATTTCGAGATCGTGAGACGCGAGAGTGAAGCCCGCGCCGAGTTCGGTGGCGGTCTCGATCGCTTCGATGCGCTTGCGGGCGTCGGCGCGGAGCGCGCGGCGCTCGGGGATCAGCAGGTAGGCATAAGCCTGGTGGTGCGAGCGGCCGACGCGGCCGCGCAACTGGTGCAATTGGGCGAGGCCGAACTTGTCGGCGCGGCGGATGACGATGGTGTTGGCGCTGGGAATGTCGATGCCGGTTTCGATGATCGTCGAACAGACGAGCACGTTGTAGCGCTTGTGATAGAAGTCGGCCATGACCTTCTCGAGCTGGCGCTCGGGCATCTGACCGTGGGCCATGGCGAGCCGCGCCTGGGGCACGATGTCGGCCAGATGCAGCATGGCGCGCTCCATGCTGCGCACCTCGTTATGCAGATAGAAGACCTGGCCGCCGCGCAGCAATTCGCGGCTGATCGCTTCCTTTACGATGGCGTCTTCGTGTTCGCGCACGAATGTGCGGATCGACAGGCGTTTTGCCGGCGGCGTGACGATCAGCGACAGGTCGCGCATGTTCGCCAGCGCCATATTGAGCGTGCGGGGAATCGGCGTGGCGGTGAGAGTGAGGATATCGACGCTGGCGCGCAGGGATTTCAGTTTGTCCTTCTGCCGTACGCCGAAACGGTGTTCTTCGTCGATGACGAGCAAGCCGAGCTTGCTGTAGTCGATCTTCGCGCTCAGCAGGCTATGAGTGCCGATGAGAATGTCGATGCCGCCGGACTTCACGCGCTGGAGAATCTCCGTCTGCTCGGCCTGGGTCTTGAAGCGCGAGATCACTTCCACCGTATACGGCCAGTCGCTGAAGCGGTCGCGGAAATTCTCGAAATGCTGTTGCGCCAGCAAGGTGGTCGGCACGAGTACGGCGGCCTGGCGGCCGTTCATCACGGCGACGAACGCCGCCCGCATGGCAACTTCGGTCTTGCCGAAGCCGACGTCGCCGCAGACCAGCCGGTCCATCGGCCGTTGCGAACCCATGTCCTTGAGAACCGCGTCGATGGCGGCCTGCTGATCGGCGGTCTCCTCGAAGGGAAATCCGGCGGCGAAACGGTCGTATTCGGGCAGGTCGCAACGATAGGCGAAGCCCTTGCCCGCTTCCCGGCGGGCATGGATTTCGAGCAGTTCGGCGGCGACGTCGCGGATTTTCTCGGCCGCCTTCCGTTTCTCGCGCCGCCATTGCTCCGTACCGAGGACGTTCAGCGGCGCCTCGTCCTGGCTCATGCCGCTATAGCGGCCGACGAGATGGAGGTCGGTCACAGGGACGTACAATTTCGCCTGCTTTGCGTATTCGATCGTCAGGAACTCGGCGTTCTGCCCGTCGCTGGCGATCGTGGTCAGGCCGCGATACCTGCCGACGCCATGCTCGATATGGACGACGGCGTCGTCGAGATGCAATTCGGAGAGGTCTTTCAGCACCAGATCGGGATTCTGCTCCGATGGCCTTCTGCGCCGCCGCTGCGCGACGCGGTCGCCGAACAGCATCTCTTCGGTGATGAGCACGAGCTTTTCGTCTTCGAGCCAGAGCCCGCGGTCGATCGGCGCCACGGTAATGCCGTGGGGCGCATCCGCTTCGATGAATTCCTCCCAGTGGTCGAAGGCCGCCGGCCGCAGCCCGATCCGGCTGAGCAACTGTTGCAGGTTTTCCCGGCGGCCGGGGCTTTCCGCGCAGAACAGCACGCGCGATTCGCAGCCGCCGATGAAGTCGCTCAGGGCCTGCAAGGGCTTCTGCAGCCGGGGATTCATCGCCAGTTCGGGAAGTTGCCGCAGGCGGAAAATCTCTCGTGCGGAGGCGGTCATGCGAATCCGCGGATAGCGCTTTAGCCCGGCCAGCGCTTCGTTTACCGGCAGGAAGATTTCTTCGGGTTCGAGGATGGGCCGGCGGCTGTCGAAACCGCGGTCGCGGTGGCGGTTTGCGACCTCGCGCCTGAATTCCTCGCCGGCCTCATGGATATCGCCGACCTGGACCGCGAGAGTCCGTTCCGGAAGATAGTCGAACAGCGTGTGCAATTCGTCGAAGAACAACGGCAGGTAGTATTCGAGGCCGGGGGAGGCGATGCCGTCGCTGACGTCGCGATAAATGGGGCATTGCCGCGGATTTACGTCGAACCGGTCGCGGAAACGGCCCCGGAAGCCGCTGATCGCGTTTGCGTCGAGCGGGTATTCGCGCCCCGGCAGCAGGCGTATTTCCCGGATCCGCTCCCGGGTCCGCTGGGTTTCCGGGTCGAAGCTGCGCAAGGATTCGATTTCCTCGTCGAACAGGTCGACGCGGATCGGTTCCGGGCTGCCCATGGGAAACAGGTCGACCACGGAGCCGCGCACGGCGAACTCGGCGTGGTCTAGCACGGAATTGACCGCGGTGTATCCCGCGGCAATCAACTGCCCGCGAAACTCCTCGATGGCAAGCCGCCGGCCGACTTGCAGATCGAGACTGTTGGCGGCCACGTAAGTTCTCGGCGGCAGCCGCAGCATCAGCCCGGTGACGGGGAGCACGAGGATGCCCTTTTGCAGCAGGGGCAACCGGTGCAAGGTCGCCAGGCGCTGGGAAACGATGTCCTGGTGCGGAGAAAAATTTTCGTAGGGCAGGGTTTCCCAGTCCGGGAAGCCGAGTACGGGCAGATCCTCATGCCGGGACAGGTAATAGCGCAACTCCCGCAGCAGCCGTTCGGCCGCTTCGGTGTCTTCGCAAACGACGAGCAAGGGGCCTTCGGCCCGGCGGGCGGCCGCCGCGAGCGCCAGGCTGTTCGCGGAATCCTGCCGCATGGGCCAGTAACTGGCTCTGCCGGCGCCGGCGGGCAAGGGCGGATTGAAGACTTCAGCCATGAACGTTCAGCATACTGGTGGCCGCGTACGCGAAGGGCCGCGGATTGTAACCCAGGCGCGGCCCCACATTGAATTCCGGTGGCCAAAAAACGATAATACGCCGCGCCGAATTCCAGTCCTGCGGAGACCGACGTGGATCAGCTCAAAGTGGAAGCCGAAACCGAACCAGCGAACGATGCCAAGTCCGCGAAACGGGCAAAATCGAAGGGCCGGAACAAGATTTCGGCGGACGTCAAACCCGCGCGGCCCAGGGTCGACGACTACTTCGGCGACTGGAAGCAGCGCGAGGCGCTCGTGCAGGAAATGATTCCCGTCATCGGCAGGCTGTTCAGCCAGCGCAATGTCGGCGTCTACATCTACGGCAGGCCGGTGCACAATCGTTCGGTTACCTTCATCATGAAATCCCATCGTTTCGTGCGGCAGGTCGAACGCAACGAAATGTCCGAGTTCGAAACCCATCCCATTCTCATGGCGATGGCGGAACTCGATCTCTGGCACGCGCGCATCGATCTCGGCAAGCTTACGGTCCGTTACATGGAGCTCGACGCGAAAAATCCCGGCGCCGTCTCTCCCGCCGTTTTCGTGCGCAGGGAACTCAGCTATCTCGATGGCGTGCGCAAGCGCCCCTCGGACCATTCCACGGATGTCGTGCTATACGGTTTCGGCCGCATCGGCCGGCTTTGCGCCAGGTTGCTGCTCGAGCGCACGAGCACCGGCGAGGACATGCGTCTGAAAGCTATCGTCGTACGGCCCGGAGTCGAAGGCGATCTCGTCAAGCGCGCCAACCTGTTCACCGCCGACTCGGTCCATGGCGCGTTCCAGGGCACCTTGCGCGTCGACGAGGAAAACAACGCCCTGATCGCCAACGGCAACGTCATCAAAGTGATCTATGCGAACTCCCCGGACGAGATCGACTATACCCGCTACGGAATCGACAACGCCCTGGTCATCGACAATACGGGCAAGTGGCGCGACGAAGCGGGCCTCTCCCTGCATCTGCAGTCGAAAGGGGTGAGCAAGGTACTGCTGACGGCGCCGGGCAAGGGCGAGCTCAAGAATATCGTCTATGGCATCAACGACGATCTGATTGAGCCTGAAGACAAGATCGTCACCGCCGCGTCCTGCACCACCAACGCGGTCGTTCCCGTGCTCAAGGTGATCCAGGACGAGTTCGGCATCGAACGCGGGCATATCGAGACCGTGCACGCCTATACCAACGACCAGAACCTGATCGACAACTATCACAAGGGCGCCCGCCGCGGCCGCGGCGCGGCGATGAACATGGTGCTGACCGAGACCGGCGCGGCC
>CAZUSL010000197.1:0-5702 GCA_964622925.1 uncultured Pseudohongiella sp.
GATCCAGTCCTCGAATTCGCCGGCCTTGATGATTTCGATCTGCTCGAGCAGCAATCGCTCGACTTCTTCCAGGGTCTGATCCTGCTTGGGCACGCCCCACAGCAACTGGTAACCGGCATCGTTGAGAAAAGCCGGCGACGAGCCGGCCTGGGCCACCTGTTGCTGCTGGTTCAGATTAAGGTTGATGAGGCCGGCGGTGCGATTGTCGAGAATCATATCGACGAGGATCAGGGCTTCCATGTCGGAATCGCCGTACGGCGCCGTGGGAAAGGCGATCTGCACCTGCTCCTCGCCGGGATATTGCACCGTGCCCCGGCGCACGCCGTCGAGCGGTGGATCGTTCCAGGGTCCTGTTTCGGGCAGTTCGCGCGGCTCCCAATGGCCGAACTGTTCGGCGATCAGTTCGATCGTCGAGGGAATGTCGATAGCGCCGCTGATGAAGATGCCCATGTTGTTCGGCGCGTACCAGGTGTCGAAATAGTCCTGGATATAGACCAGGGAAGGATTCTTCAGATGCTCGACGGTGCCGATGGTAGGCTGCTGACCGTAAGGATGAACCGGAAACAGCAACTCGTTCAGGGCGGTGTAGACGATGAAACCGCGATTGTCGAGAGAGCGGTTCTTTTCCTCGTAAACGGTCTCGAGTTCGGTGTGGAACAGGCGGAACACCGGATTGACGAAACGATCCGATTCGATTTCCGCCCATTGCCGTAGCCGGTTGGAAGGCAGGCCGACCCGATAGACGGTTTCCTCGTTGGAAGTATGGGCGTTGAGGCCGGTCGCGCCCATGCTGTTATAGAGCTTGTCGATTTCATTGGGAACCGCGTATTGCGCCGCCTCCTGGGCGGTGGCGTTAATCTCCGCATAGATGTCGGCGCGCCGCTGCGGATCCTCGGTCGCGAAATGTTCTTCGTACAACTCGACGATGCGCTCGAGATGAGGCGCTTCGGCTTCGTAGTCGAGCGAGCCCAGATTGCGGTTGCCTTTGAACAGCAGATGCTCAAGGTAATGCGCCAGGCCGGTGGCGTCGGCCGGATCGTGCTTGCTGCCCGCCCGCACCGCGATCTCGGCGTAGAAGCGCGGTTCTTCGTGATTCTCGGTCAGATAGACGAGCAGTCCGTTGTCGAGCCGAAAGATGTGCGTGTCCATCTGATCGAGCGGATTGGGCTCGTTGACGCGGGTGTAGCCCGGCGAGGCGGCGCCGGCTTCCGCCTCCGGGGCGGAAGACTCGGGCGTGGCGGCCGGATCGCCGCAGGCAGCCAGCGCCAGCAGACCGAGACCTAACAGGAAATACCGCGAGCTATGGGACAAGACAGTCATTGAGTTACTCCGGTGACGCATTTGCGATTCGGGTCCGAATCTTAGCAGCTTTACATTCGTTCAGTTCGGCAGATTCTCGGCGGCTACGCGTTCGTTGCGCAATCGCAGGCCGCCGGATTCGTCTACGCTGGCTTCGAGGACCAGGTCCACGCCATTGCGGCGGGAGTCGAGAAAGCGGTCGAGTTGATTCAATTGTTCCGGGTCCAGTTCGCCCTGCAATTGCTGCCGGGCGCGGTCGTAGGCTTCGAGTTGGCTGTTGTACGCCGTCCGCATGCTGCCGTCGGGACCGACCAGCGCGCCGAAATTGTTCGCTTCCGAATAGAGTTGATCGAGCAGGGTCTGCAAGGCGAGTTGCTGCGCATCGCCGCTCAGCGCGGGACCCATGCGCGACAGCGTCTCGCCATAGATCAGGCGCGCCGAGTCGCGATTGAGAAAATTGCTGTATTGCTGCAATTCGGCCAGTTGATCGCCGCCGAGCAGATTGTCCAGGTTTCTGCTCAAGGCATCGGCGCCGAAGAGATCGAGCGCCTGCTGCGGGGTCAGGTTTCCGGCAAGCAGGTCGGCTCGCAATTGCGAGCGCATGGACTCGAAATCCACCAGGGCGGACATCACCTGTTCCTGCTCGTCGGCGTCGAGTCCGAGTTCGGACATGAAATCGCCGTACAGTTCCGGTACCCGGGCGGCCGCGACCGCGCGCGCGGTTTCCGGGTCCACCGACATCGCCCGCGCCGCGCCGGAGGTTTGCGCAGCTTGTCGCTCACTGGCGACCTCCTCCCGCGCCTGCTGTAACAAACGCTCGTAATCCGGGCTGATCATCTCGCGGGTTTCCGCCAGTTCGTCTCCCAGGCTGACCAACTGGTTCCTGGCTTCCGCGAGTTGCTGTTGCAGTTCGCCCGCGCGCCGAGACAATTCCTGCCTGCGCTCGTCGGCGATTTCGGACTGTTCGCGCAATTGCCGCTGGTAGTCGGAAACATCCGCCTCGAGCCGCGCGTTTTCGTCGCGCAACTCCAGGAAGGCGTAGGAGATTGAGCCGAAAACCGCCAGTAATGCGATAATGAGCAAGCTGTTTTTCATGACCGCCAAACAGGGCCAGAACCAAGCGCACAGGCTAGCACGAGCGTACAATGCTGTCAGCACGCGGGCTGGCCCCGGAACGGAATCGGACCCAAAGCCATGGACCTTGATCCCAATTCAATCCGCCGGACGATTACCGGCTGGAAATTTCGCGACGAAGGCAAGATGGTGGAGCATCTGCTGCGTCTCGCGCCTTACTCCACCGACGACGCGAAACGAATCGAATCGCACGCGGCCGAACTCGTGCGCGCGGCGCGGGCCGATGCGGCCAATCATTCGCTGCTCGACACTTTTCTCGTCGAATACGGACTCAGCAACAAGGAAGGCATAGCCCTGATGTGCCTGGCCGAAAGTCTGCTGCGGATTCCGGATCACGCCACCGCCGAGCGACTGATCGCGGACCGTATCGGGCTGGCGGACTGGGCCGCCCATGCCGGCAAATCGGGTTCGCTGCTGGTAAACGCTTCCACCTGGGCGCTGATGCTCGGCAGCAAGCTGGTCGAACCGGAGCGCGAATTCAGTCGCGATCCGAAATCCTGGCTCAGCGGCCTGGGTCATCGCCTGGGCGAGCCCGTGGTGGAAACCGCCATGCGCGCCGCCATGGGCATCCTCGGCCGGGAGTTCGTGGTGGGCTCGACCATCGAAAAGGCCTTGCGGCGCAGCCGGCCCGGAGAAAGGCATTCCTGGGATATGCTCGGCGAGGCGGCCAGGGACACCGCGACCGCGAACCGATACCGGGGAGCGTACCGGCACGCCATCGACACCGTCGCGAAACTCGGCAAGGAAGTCGGAGTGGTCGATCCCTCCATATCGATCAAACTTTCGGCCTTGCATCCGCGTTACGAATACAGCCAGCGCGGGCGGGTCGTCGATGAACTCGTTCCCGCGGCGGCGGACCTGTGCCGGGCAGCCGCAGCGGGCGGGGTGGCTATAACCATCGATGCGGAAGAGGCTGACCGGCTGGAACTTTCGCTGGAAGTATTTGAACGGCTGCTTGAGAATGCCGGCGCCGACGGGCCGCAAATCGGATTCGTCGTGCAGGCTTACGGCAAACGCGCCCTGCCCTTGCTCGACTGGCTGTCGGCGCAGGCCCGCGCTCATGGCCGCCGCATTCCCGTGCGACTGGTCAAGGGCGCGTATTGGGACGCGGAAATCAAACACGCCCAGGCGCATGGCTATCCGGGTTTTCCGGTCTACACCCGCAAGTGCGCGACCGATCTCTCCTGGCTGGCATGCGCGGCGAGGATATTGCGGCGATCCGACACGCTTTGCGGACAATTCGCCACTCATAACGCCCATAGCATCGCGGCGGTCATGCATCTCGCCGGCGACAATCGCGATTTCGAGTTCCAGCGGCTGTACGGAATGGGCACGGCCTTGTACGCGGCGGCGGAACGCGAATTCGAAGACTTTCCCGCGCTTCGCACCTATGCCCCCGTCGGGAGTTACGACGACCTGCTGCCCTACCTCGTGCGCCGCCTGCTCGAAAACGGCGCCAACAGCTCTTTCGTGCATCGCCTGCTCGATGACCGGCTCGATGCCGGGGACCTGGTGCGCGATCCCATCGCCGCGGTGCGCAGGGCAAGTCCCGCAGCGCATCCGCGTATTTCCCAGCCGGCGGACGTTTTTGCGCCGAGACGCAATTCGAGCGGCGCCGACCTGACCGGCGATGCCGTGCCGGCTGAATTTCGAAATGCCTGGGAGAAGTCGCGCAAGCGGCGTTATACGGCGACTTCCCTGCCCGTTTCGGAAGACAAACGAGTGGCGGCCGCGGCCGTCTCGAATCCCGCCGACCGCGACGACGTCATCGGCGAAATCC
The DNA here is from genome assembly GCA_964622925.1 of uncultured Pseudohongiella sp. Classification (GTDB taxonomy): domain Bacteria; phylum Pseudomonadota; class Gammaproteobacteria; order Pseudomonadales; family Pseudohongiellaceae; genus UBA9145. The sequence goes on from CAZUSL010000197.1 coordinate 4,214, forward strand.
GGCCGAGTTCGGAAACCCAGATCGAGGCCGCCTTCCGGCGCGCCGCCGGGGCGCAGTCGGACTGGGACAAGACCGGAGGCGACGCGCGCGCCAACCTGCTCGAACGCTTCGCCGGCAACCTGGAAGCGCTGCGGCCCGAACTGGTCGCGATTCTCTGCCGCGAGGCGGGCAAAACGATTCCGGACGCCGTCGACGAAGTACGCGAGGCCGTGGATTTCTGCCGCTATTACGCCGCCCAGGCGCGGGAAAGATTCGGCGAGGGCATCGCCCTCCCCGGCCCCACCGGAGAAAGCAATGAACTGAAACTCGGCGGCCGCGGCGTTTTCGTCTGCATCAGCCCGTGGAATTTCCCGCTGGCGATTTTCTGCGGCCAGGTCTGCGCCGCTCTCGCGGCCGGCAACGCCGTCGTCGCCAAGCCGGCCGAAGAAACACCGATCATCGCCTGCGAGGCCGTGCGGCTGTTGCATGCGGCGGGAGTACCGGGCGAAGTCTGCAATCTGCTGATCGGCGATGGCTCGGTGGGGGAGCGTATGGTGAGACATCCGCTGAGCACCGGCGTCGCGTTCACCGGCAGCACCGGGACCGCGCGCAGGATCAATCAGGCCATGGCGGAAAAGCCGGGCCCGATCGCTCCGCTGATCGCCGAAACCGGGGGCCAGAACGCCATGATCGTCGATTCGACGGCCTTGCTCGAACAGGTCACCGACGACGTGATCCGCTCGGCCTTTCTCAGCGCCGGCCAGCGCTGTTCGGCACTGCGCGCCTTGTACCTGCAGGAAGAGATCGCCGATCAGGCCATCGTCCTGATTCGCGGCGCGATGGACGAACTTCGCATCGGCGACCCGTCCCGAATCGAAACCGACCTGGGTCCGATCATTTCGGAATCCGCCGCCGGGGCCTTGCAGGCGCATATCGGCAGCCTGCGGAAGCGGGGGCGGCTGTTGCATCAGGCGGCGCTTTCCGCGGAATGCGAAAACGGCAGTTTCGTCGCGCCGACCCTGGCGCGGATTCACAAGATCGGAGAACTGGAACAGGAGCATTTCGGCCCGATTCTCCATGTCATTCGTTTCAAGGAGCGGGATTTCACGAGCGTGTTGCTTGAGATCGACCGATCCGGCTACGGTCTTACCTTCGGCATCCACACGCGCATCCAGTCGCGCGTAGAGCAGGCCGCCGCCGCGGCAGGCGCGGGCAACGTCTACGCCAACCGCAACATGATCGGCGCCGTGGTAGGTTCCCAGCCTTTCGGCGGTCGCGGGCTGTCGGGCACGGGGCCGAAAGCCGGCGGACCGAATTACCTCCCGCGTTTCGCCACGGAACGGGTCGTTACGATCAATACGGTCGCCACCGGCGGCAATGCCGAATTGCTCTCGCTCGACGACGACGCCTGATGTGGCTTCGATCCGTCGCTGTCGCGTTGCAAGAAGTGCAGCGGACGCCGTAAATACGGCCCAGCCGCCAAGCACAGCTTGGCGTCGTTCCGGCTGCG
>CAZUSL010000198.1:0-7326 GCA_964622925.1 uncultured Pseudohongiella sp.
GCATTTGACGAAGCTTGACCGAGGCTCGGGACGCCGCACCGGTCGCCCACGAAAAGCAGGCAGCCATGAACAAGGAAAACGATCAAGACAGCGTTGGCCTGGTTGAGCCGCAACGCTATCGTTTCGACGAACCGCTGGTCCTGCGCAGCGGCAAGGCGCTGCCTGCCTACGAGTTGATGGTGGAAACCTACGGCGAACTGAACGCGGATCGTTCCAACGCCGTGCTGATCTGCCACGCGCTCAGTGGCGATCATCACGCCGCCGGCTACCATAACAAGGACGACCGTAAACCGGGCTGGTGGGATACCTGCATCGGGCCGGGAAAGGCGATCGACACCGACCTGTTTCATGTGGTGTGCCTGAACAATCTCGGCGGCTGCGGCGGCAGTACCGGCCCGGTTTCGATCAACCCGGAAACCGGCAAGCATTACGGGCCGGACTTTCCCATCATCACCGTACGCGATTGGGTAAACAGCCAGGTCCGGCTGATGGATCGGCTGGGAATCGAAAAATGGGCGGCGGTGATCGGCGGCAGCCTCGGCGGCATGCAAGTGCTGCGCTGGGCCATCAGCTATCCCGAACGATTGCATCACGCCATCGCCATCGCCGCGGCGCCCAAGCTTTCGGCGCAGAACATCGCTTTCAACGAGGTGGCGCGGCAGTCGATCACCAACGATCCGGATTTCCACGATGGGCATTATCTTGAACGCGGCGTCCATCCCAAGCACGGGCTGATGCTCGCGCGGATGGTAGGGCATATCACGTATCTTTCCGATTCGGCCATGCGCGCCAAGTTCGGCAAGGCCGTCGAGGGCCTGCAAGGGCAGAAAGGCAATTTCGGCAGAGACCTGAGAACCGGCTCGCTCAGTTTCGGCTTCAACGTCGATTTCGAAGTGGAAAGTTATCTGCGTTACCAGGGCGAGCAGTTCTCGGAAAAATTCGACGCCAACACCTACCTGTTGATGACCAAGGCGCTCGATTACTTCGACCCGTCGGTCGACTACGAAGGCGATCTTTCGCGCGCGTTCGAGAAATCCGGCTGCAGGTTCCTGCTCGTTTCCTTCAGCACCGACTGGCGTTTTCCCCCGGATCGCTCGCGCGAACTGGTCGACCAGTTGCTCAGGGCCGGCAAACAGGTGAGCTACCTGGAAATCGAGGCGGATCAGGGGCACGACGCTTTCCTTTTGCCGATACCGCGGTACGTGAATGCGCTTTCCGCCTATCTCGGCAACGCGCATCGGGAGATTTGCGGCGATGCGTCCTGACCAGGAAATCATTCAACGCTGGATCGAACCCGGCAGCCGGGTGCTCGACCTGGGCTGCGGCGACGGCGCCTTGCTCGCTTACCTGCAAAGGGAGAAAGGCGTTCACGCCGTCGGACTCGAGATCGACCCGCGCAATATCGAACGATGCCTGACTGCCGGCGTGGCGGTGATAGAACAGAATCTGAACCAGGGCCTGTCGAATTTCGAGACCGGCAGTTTCGATACCGTGCTGCTCGCCCAGACCTTGCAGGCGCTCGCCAATCCGGCGGAACTCGTGCAGGAAATGTTGCGCATCGGCAAGAACGGCATCGTCACCTTTCCGAATTTCGGCAACTGGCGCAGCCGGCTCGACCTGTTGCTGAGGGGCCGCATGCCGGTGTCCGAATTCATGCCGCATCAATGGTATGACACGCCCAACATTCATTTCTGCACGGTCAGGGATTTCGACGTGCTTTGCCGGGACGGAGACATCGACGTGCTTGCGCGCACCGTGGTCAATTCCCGCCACGAAGGCAGTTGGGCGATGAAGGCCTGGCCGAACTTTCTCGGCGAAATTGCCATCTATCATCTGACGAGAAGCTGACGACCGATGTCCAGAATAGTTTTGGCTAGTTCCAATCCAGGGAAGCTTGATGAGATGCGCGCACTGCTGGCGGACAAGCGGGTCGAATTGCTGTCCCAGGACGAGTTCGGCGTCGATGCCGCGGATGAATCCGGCCTGAGCTTCGTCGAGAACGCGATAATCAAGGCAAGGCACGCCTGCCGGGAGACCGGATTGCCTGCCATTGCCGACGATTCGGGTCTTGAAGTCGATGCCCTGGACGGAGCGCCGGGCATCTATTCCGCGCGTTACGCCGACTGCGAGGGGCCTGGGGCGGACGAGGAAAACAACCTCAAGTTGCTGTCCGAACTGGAGCAGGTGCCTGAAGGCGAACGCAGCGCGCGGTTTCATTGCACCATCGTGCTGATGCGGCATGCCGCCGATCCGATGCCCCTGGTTTGCCAGGGCGCCTGGGAAGGGGAAATCCTGTTCCGGCCCCGGGGCGAGAACGGCTTCGGGTATGATCCGCTGTTTTTCGTCCCCGGCGAGAATTGCACTTCCGCGGAATTGCCGCCCGCGCGGAAGAATGCGCTAAGTCATCGCGCCCAGGCGATCGGCAAATTGCTGTCATGCTGGAACTACCCCCATTAGGGCTGTACGTTCACATCCCCTGGTGCGTACGCAAATGCCCTTATTGCGATTTCAATTCGCACGAGCGGCCGGACGAAGGCATACCTGAAGCGGAATATGTCGAAAGACTCGAAGCCGACCTGAAGCGCGAAATCTCTCGTGACCCATCACCCGCCCGCCAGATTCGAACCGTCTTTTTCGGCGGCGGTACGCCCAGCCTGTTCCGGCCGGAGTCTTTCGAGCGGCTGCTGGAGAAGTTGCGGACAGGGGGCCGGCTCGCGCCGGAGGCGGAGATCACCCTAGAGGCCAATCCGGGCACGGCTGAAGCCGCACGTTTCGCCGGTTACCGCAAGGCCGGAATCAACCGCCTTTCACTGGGAGTTCAGAGTTTCGACGACGGCGCATTGGCAAGGCTCGGCCGCATCCACGGCGGCGCCGAGGCGCGTAAGGCCATCGCCATGGCGCGCGCCGCCGGCTTCGACAACATCAATATCGATCTGATGTTCGGCCTGCCCGGCCAGCAGCGCGAGCACGCGTTGAACGATCTGGAAACCGCAATGGGTTTCGGGCCGGAACATATCTCCTGGTACCAGTTGACCCTGGAGCCCAATACCGTGTTCTGGCGCCGGCCGCCGCCGCTGCCGGAGGAAAACTTCATCGACGACATGCAGGAAGCCGGTCTCGACCTGCTCGAGCGCGCCGGCTATGCGCGATACGAAATCTCCGCATTCGCGCTGGACGGCAGGCAGTGCCGGCACAATATGAACTATTGGGCGTTCGGAGATTATCTCGGCATCGGGGCCGGAGCCCACGGCAAGTTGACCGATCCTGGCTCCGACCGGATTCTCCGAACGCGCAAGACGCGGCAGCCCGGACACTTTCTGTCGCCCGGCGATCACACCGCCGCCTCGGAAGTACATCGGCGGGAGCGGCCGCTGGAATTCCTCATGAATGCCTTGCGCCTGCGGAAGGGCTTCAGCGCGGACGATTTCGAAAGCCGCACGGGGATTGCTTTCAGCGCAGTCGAGGAGAAGCTAAAATGCCTCGCTACTCGGGATTTGCTGGAACTGAACGGACGGTTTGTACGCCCCGCACGCCGGGGTTATCGCTTGCTGGACAGCATTCTGGGAGAATTCGCTTGAACAAGCCTTTGAACAAGATGAACTGCGAGCCTTGCCGTTTCGGCGGACGGCCGGTGACCGACGCGGAAGCCCGCGACCTGATTATCAAGATTCCCGCGTGGCGGCGGGAAACCCGGAAAGGAGTAAAGAGGCTGTTGCGCGAATTCAGTTTCATCGGCTTCGATGACGCCTTCGAGTTTTCCGGGCGCATCGCCGACCTCGCACGGGAACAGGATCATCATCCGACCATGCTGGTCGAATACGGCAAGGTCACGATCCGCTGGTGGACGCACAAGATCGATGGTCTGCATCTGAACGATTTCATCATGGCGGCCAGGACCGACGACATCTTCAGGAAAATGACCGAAGTCCGGAACTGAACATGCCCGTAAACGCCCTTGCAAAACCCCGGGGGCTGCTGCCGGTTCTTGGCGGACTGATCAGCCTGGCGAGCGTCAGCTCAAGCAATCCCGGCATCGACATGAGCAACAGGCCCGTCATCGACTACCTGGCGGAACGGCTTGAAGAGCTTGGCTTTGCCTGTGAAGTGGTGCCTTCGCCGTCAAGCACGGGCAACGGCAAGTTCAATCTCATCGCGACTTACGGCAGCGGACCGGGCGGAATCGTACTCGCCGGCCATACCGACACCGTACCGTATGACGAGCAACTCTGGAGCGCCGACCCGCTGCGCCTGAGCGAGCGCGACGGCCGCCTTTACGGGCTCGGCGTTACCGACATGAAAGGTTTCTTCCCCATCGCCATCGAGGCGGTCCGTCCGCTGCTCGATCGGGATTTTCGCGAACCGCTGATCATTCTCGCCACCGCCGACGAAGAAACTTCCATGCAAGGCGCGAGGACGCTGGCGGAAATGGGGCGGCCGCGAGCCCGCTCGGCGATCATCGGCGAACCGACCGGCATGCGGCCGATTCGAAGCCACAAGGGCATCATGATGGAATCGGTGCGGCTGCTCGGCAGCAGCGGTCATTCCTCGGACCCGGGACTCGGCCGCAACGCGCTCGACGCCATGCATCTCGTCATCGCAGACCTGATCGACTTCCGCCGCGAATTGCGCGACCGCTACCAAAGCGATTTGTTCGAGATTCCCTGGCCGACCCTGAATCTCGGCGTAATTCACGGCGGCGACAACCCCAACCGGATTTGCGGGCATTGCGAATTGCAGTTCGATATCCGCCTGATGCCGGGCATGCATATCGAAAGCCTCCGCGAAGAGATTCGCCGGCGCGTGGAAGGCGTGACGGCGCCATTGCAGGTCGCGGCCGAACTCGTGCCGCTGTTTCCGGGAACGCCGGCATTCTTCGCCCGCGAACAAAGCGCCTTGCTGAAAGCCGCGGAAAAGCTGACCGGCCACGACGGCGCCAGCGTGGCTTTCGGCACCGAAGCGCCCTTTCTGCAGGAACTCGGCATGGACACGATCGTGCTCGGTCCCGGCGATATCGATCAGGCCCACCAGCCTGACGAATACCTGTCGATGGACATGATCGAGCCCTGCATCAAGGTATTGCGCGAACTGGTGGGTCAACACTGTTTGCGGGCATGAAGCAATGAACGAGGGTGACCAGACGATCGAGTTGTTCCGCTCGGCAGCGGCGTATATCAACGCCCACCGCGGCAAGACCTTCGTCATATTGCTGCATGGCGAGGCGCTCGCTCCCCGCAATTTGCCGAACATCGTCTTCGATCTGAGTCTGTTGCACAGTCTTGGCGTGCGCATGGCGCTCGTGCACGGAACGGAGGAGTCCGAGTCGGAAGTTGCCGCCGGCGGTTCACTGCCGGTTACCGACGCCGCGGCCATGGCGCGCATCCGGCAACAGGCCGGCGGCATCGGCATCGAACTCGAGGCCATGTTCTCACAGGGCACGAGCAAGTCTCCCATGCATGGGGCCGATATCGCCGTGCGCCGGGGCAATTTCGTCAGCGCAAGACCGGCCGGCGTCGTCGATGGCCTCGATCTGCAATACACCGGCAAGGTCAGAAAGATCGACGACGAGGCCATCGGCCGGGAACTCGCGCAAGGCAAGATCGTGCTGCTGCCGAGCCTTGGCTATTCGGTCACGGGAGAAGTCTTCAATTTGCAGCCCGGCGAGGTCGCGACGGAGACCGCCAGGGCGCTCGGGGCGGACAAGCTCATTCTGTTCGTTCCCGGTGACGGGGTGAGCGGGGAGGACGGCGCGGTCATCCCGACCCTGAGCATGGCCGAAGGCGAACGATGCCGGGACCGGCTGCTGGCGCGAGACGATGTTGAGTCGCGTAGCGCGGGCCTGGCGCTGCAAGCCGCCTTGCGCGCCTGCCGAGCGGGTATCCACCGTTGTCATCTGATCAGTTGCAGGCAGAATGGCGCGCTGTTGCAGGAACTGTTCACGCGCGAAGGCAGCGGCAGCCTGCTCAGCCGAGATGAAGCGCACCTGCTGCGGCGGGCGGAATTGTCCGACGTGCCGGGGATTTTGCAATTGATCGCGCCGCTGGAAGAAGACGGCTCGCTGGTGCGCCGTTCCCGGGAACTGCTCGAAAACGAAATCGGCAACTTCAGCATCGTCGAATGGGAAGATACCCTGATCGCCTGCGCCGCCCTGTATCCGGTCAACAGCCGATTCGGCGAAATCGCCTGTATCGCCATCGACTCGCGGCATCGAAACCGGGGTTTCGGCGAACGCCTGCTTGCCAGTCTCGAGGAACAGGCGCGGGATGCGGGAATGAAGGTCTTGCTGGCCTTGACGACGAGTGCGGACCATTGGTTCCAGCGTCACGGATTCGAAGAGTCCGGGATCGAGGATCTTCCCGCGGAGCGCCGCGAATTCTATAACTTCCAGCGCAATTCCAAGATCCTGAGCAAGGAACTCTGACCTGGACAGAATCAAAAACTGTCTATATTCAACTCATGCGTCAGGTCTTCCCGGTAACTGTTGGTAACGGTTCCGGATGAGTTCAGAGCAAACCCGACGAGCACGAAGAAAGCCAGACACCCGGGCAGTCCTGCAACCCAAGACATGCGATAACTCCGGAGCAACAGGAAGGTCGATGCAGCCAGCAGGATCGGTACCGCAAGGAACCACCATGTTTCCGCGGCCAGCATGTATGCCGTTACCGGCAAGGAAAGAACCGTCGCGGCAACCAGCAATCGGCGTTTCTTTGCTGCCAGCCCCGCCAATGCGAGCACCGGCGGGGCGATGACGAACGTCAGATAGGCCAAGATAAGGAAGGTGGTCATATCAAAATCTGACTTGATCAGAGCTTCCTCGACTTGCTTGCGATCAATCGCGGCAAAGCAGGCAGATGCTGTAATCGTAAGTTGTAGAACTGGACATCGTCGTTAGTCGGAACAACGATATTCCTCCATCATGGATATACTGCTCATAACTTCGGCGGGCATAATATCTCCCGCTACGTACGAGCGATTTGCCACTCGTGTTACGAACCAGTGCGCCAACTCCTGATCCGAAAGCTCTTTCAGTTCGGCCGCGCAGATCAGGTGTTCTTTATTTGAAGTCGCTCTCCATGCAAGTCTTCCGCGCATTTCAGCAATCTCAATGTATTGACGAATCAACTTCAGGCAGTCTTCGTATTGCGAATCATCAATTCTGGCCCGTTCTGCCATGGATTTACATTTAACCTTTAGCCCGAATATTGCATGAGTGAGGCGGGCGGGGCGCCCGTATTTCGATATAATTCAGTTAGTTAGGCTGATATCGAAGGACACCCCGCCCATGACGGATTGTATCCCGGCGTTCGTTCGTTTTCCAAGCTGCAAGGG
>CAZUSL010000199.1:0-6988 GCA_964622925.1 uncultured Pseudohongiella sp.
TTGGTTTCGAGGAATTCCTCGAAGCCTTCGACGCCCCATTCGCGGCCGTTGCCGGATTTCTTGTAGCCGCCGAATGGCGCGGCGAAATCCGGCCCGGCGCCGTTGATATGTACATTGCCTGTGCGAAGCCGGCGCGCAATATCATCGGCGTGCGACGGCTCGCCCGAAACGTATCCGGACAGACCGTATTCGGTGTCGTTGGCGATCGCCACGGCTTCCTCATCATCCTCGTAGCCGATGATGCAAAGCACCGGGCCGAAGATTTCCTCCCGGGCGACGGTCATGTCGTTGGAAACATTGGCGAACACTGTGGGTTTCACATAGTAGCCGGCGTTCAGTCCCTCCGGTCGTCCTGGTCCGCCGACGACGAGTTCGGCGCCTTCGGCAATGCCTTTCTCAATCAGTCCCTGAATCTTGTTGAACTGCAATTCGCTGACGACCGGGCCGAGTCGGGTTCCCTCCTCTTTGGGGTCGCCGACGGTGGCCTTGGCGGCCGCGGCCCGGGCGATTTCCGCCGCTTCGGCCATACGCGATGCGGGCACGAGCATGCGTGTGGGCGCGTTGCACGATTGGCCGCTGTTGCCGAAACAGCCGATGACGCCACTGCTGACCGCGCGGGCAAAGTCAGCCGCGTCGTCGAGAATGATGTTCGCCGACTTGCCACCCAGTTCCTGGGTTACGCGCTTGATGCCATCGGCGGCGTTGCGGGCGACTTCCCGCCCGGCGCGGGTCGAACCCGTAAAGGAAACCACATCGATCTCGGGATGCGAGGAAATCGCCGCTCCCACGGTGGGGCCGTCGCCGTTGACGAGATTGAAAACGCCTGCGGGCAAACCGGATTCGGCAATGATCTCCGCAAGCAAGTACGCGCTGACCGGCGCGATTTCGCTCGGCTTGAGCACCATGGTGCAACCCGCTGCGAGCGCCGGCGCCACCTTGCAGGCGATCTGGTTCAGCGGCCAGTTCCAGGGCGTAATGAAGCCGCAGACACCGGCCGGCTCCTTGACGACGAGCGACGCGCCGCGGTCTTCTTCGAACTGATAATTTTCAAGAATGGGAATGATGCTCTGGAAATGGCCGAGCCCGCTGCCCACTTGCGCGGTACTTGACAGCCGCATCGGCGCGCCCATTTCATCGGAGATCGCGGTTGCAAACTCATCGGCGCGGGCCTTGATGCCCACAATGATGTTCCGGATGACTTCAATTCGCTCTTCCACGCTGGATTGAGACCAGGCGTCGAAAGCCGCACGCGCTGCCCTGGCCGCCTGGTCGACGTCTTCCGCCGTGCCCAGACTGATAGTTGCGAATGCCTTTTCGGTTGCCGGATTGATGACTTCGAGCAGTTCCCGCCCCGCGGGTTCCTGCCATGATCCGTTGATGTAAAACCGGTTATAGGCCGTGAGCATTGTGCGACTCCTGAATTCTGGCTGATTGCTGGTTTTTGGGGGCGCTCAGTATACTGCGAATGTGACGCTAAATCAGGCCCGCGAGCAGGCCGAGGGCGGCTTCGAACTGGGAGTCGTTTGCGGAGGTCGAATCGAGTGGCCAGTCGGCGGGCAATTCGGGCTGCAGGCCGCCGGCGGTCGCGGAACCGACGCTCGTGACGCGCTCGAGCCGCGAAAGTTCCCTGGCGAAAGCCTCGGCGGGGCCGGAGGTGGATCGGTCGATGATCAATGCCAGCGGGCTTGAATAGTAGTCGCCGAAATCGCCCGGCAGGAACAGGGCCAGATGCTCTCGGTCGAGATAACCGGCAGCGTTGCGCAGATCCAGGATCAGGCTGCTCGTGGTCCTGAGCTCCGCCATGATGCGCTGCAGAACCACCAGGTCGTTAGCGTTACGGCTGACGCCCCACAGCCGCACGTAGCCGATTACCTTGTTCCCCACGTTGAACTGTTGCACGCTGGCCTCGACCGCGCTGCGATAGCTGTCGAACAGATTGTCGAAAACCGGCGTGACGGCAACTTCCTGTTCCGCGCCGCCGCGAGCGAAGACCAGGCGGAAGACCTGGCGGTCGGGTTCCGGCACCGCCGGTGGCCGGGGATTGAACGAGTAGACCGGGTGGAAAGGCCCGCCATTGACGGAAACGATGCGGTCTCCGCGCCGCAGGGCTGCCCTGAACGCGGGAGAGTTGTCGAGTACCGCCGAGACGAGACGGAGACCTTCTACTTCGACTACCGCAATGCCGATATGGTTCAGGCGCTGTTGCCGGTCCGAGCGGCGGCTGGTCAGCGCGGCCTGAAGATAGGCGGCGAGGCTGTCGAACATCGGCTGATTACCGGCCTCCCTCAATGACTTCAAGCGCTCGCCGGCATGCGGGCCGGCCATATAGCCGATTGCGAAAGTCGACGTATTTCTGCGGCAGGTCGAATTCGAATCGAATCGCCCAATTGAAGGTCTGGGCAAGCAGGATGTCCACCAGGGAAAACGAGCCGCCGATGGCGTAGTTCCCGTCATCGAGCAGGTGTTCGAGCGCGCCCAGCGCCTTGGCGAACTCGAAATTCGCGGTTTCGAGCATTTGCGGAATGCGGTATTCCTCGGGCAGGGCGAACATGTGTTTGCCCTTGCTCCAAAGCGGCTGTTCGAGTTCGGCAAGCACGAAGCAGGCGAGTTCGTCGATGCGTGCGTAAACATCCATGCTCGCATTGGGCAGCAGGCCCGACTCCGGCGCCGAACGCGCGATGTAATACAGGATGGCCACGGATTCGGTCAGCGTCAGGTCGCCGTCGACGAGCGTCGGCACCTTGCCTTGCACGTTCACCGCGAGATATTTCGGATTTTGCGCGCTGTCCGGAACTTCCGCGTCAGTGCGCAATTTGACCTGGATGTACTCGTATTCGAGGCCGCTCTCCTCCAGCGCCCACAAGGCGCGGAAGGAGCGCGACTGCTGAAAGCCGTAGAGCTTGATCATCCCCGCCCCCGGCGTTCGACCGATCGGATCAGTCGATGGCGAAACAGTAGAAGTACCCGTTGCCGCCGGTTCCCACCAGATCGGCCTGGCTGCATCCGCGCGAGCCGTGGGCGCTGTTCCAGGAAGTGGGGTTCTGGCCGCCGCCGGTGCGGTCGAAATGTCCGACGTGGGCGGAACCTTCCCCATTGCCGGTCCAGTTGTTGCAGGTATGGTTTGCGCCATCGTCGACGGTGCGTCCATCCAGCGTGGAGCCGGTCAGGATGTCGTGCTGGTTGGGATCGTCGCCGCGGCCGTTGACCATGCCTCCGTTCTCTGTCAACGCGGTCTCCTTGTTCAGATTGTTGCTGGGGCCATGCAGATTGTTGAGATTGGCGGCGACTTCGACGCCGTTGGCGTTATACCAGGGGCCGAATCCGATCCTGTCGCGGGCGTTGACCGCAGGCGAACCATCGGCCGCGTGAGCGCTCAGATAGGCGCGCCAGGTCTTGCCGCTCGAACCGGCGGCTTCCGCCAGACTTGCGCAATGCGCGTCGGCGCCTGCCAGCCCGCCGAGATTGGCGCCGTCGCCGGAGCCCGCGCTGGTGATGAAGAAGCTCATTTCGTTTTCCTGGGAATTGAGCGTGGAAAGCGAAAACACCGCGGCAAGCAAGGCGGCGGAAGTTGCGATTAGGGATTTCTTCATTTGATCGCTCCTCAAACGATTAGGTTTGGAGTTACTGGGGTAATGCCATGGCCGTCAGCGAACTGCCGGTCTGGAGAATAACATACTGCCTTCCTTCAAAAACCCAGGAACTCATGCCATAGCGGCTGATCGCCGGCACCTCGACCCGGGCGAGTTCCTCGCCGGTCATCTTGTCCAGCGCGAACAGATGCGGCGTGCCGTCTCCGGTGACGTTCCCATAGATCAGCATGTTGCCGGTTACCACCATGGGGCCGACCGCGCCGGAACCGGTGTTGCCGATATCGACTCCGGCCAGGGCCGGCAGATCACGGATGCGGTCCGGCGTGTAGCCGGCGGGAATCATCCAGAGATGTTCGCCGCTGTTCATGTCGATCGCGGTAATACGGCTGTAAGGGGGCCTCCACAAGGGAATGCCGGCCGGATGCCGGGGCGTGGGTCCGCCGTTGCCAGCCGCATAACGCGACAGGGTAACGCCGGTCGGTTCTTCGTAATAGGTGTCGGCTTCCTCGCCGCTGACCAGGGTGCGTGCGCCGCAGCTATAACGGGAAATGATGTACATCACGCCGCTGTCCGGGTCGGCTACCGGAGGATGGGTGATATTCACCGCGCCGGAGGGGCACATCAGCGCCGCGGCCATGCCGGAAGGATGGTTGCGCTGGATCGGCGGGTTGAAAACCGGACCCAGGATGAAATTGGAAACGGCTTCAAGCGCCTGCCGGCGGATTTCCGGCGTGAAGTCGGCCAGCAGATCCTCGCTTGAGCCGACGTATTCGAACGGCGCCGGCCGGGTCGGGATAGGTTGCGTCTCGGCTAGTTGCTCGCCGGGAACCGTGGAGGCCGGCATGGGCACTTCCTCGATCGGCCACACCGGTTCCCCGGTTTCCCGGTTGAAGACATAGACGTAGCCCTGCTTGGTCGCCTGGGCGACTACCGGCATCGGCCCGGAATCCGTCGTCACATCGAGCAGGATCGGGGCGGTCGGCGTGTCGTAGTTCCAGATGTCGTGATGCACCATCTGGAAGTGCCAGGCTCGCTCGCCGGTGGCGGCGTTGAGCGCGATCAGGCTGGTGCCGTAGAGGTTGTCCCCGGGATGATGGCCGCCGTAATAGTCGATGGTCACGCCATTGGTGGGGATGTAGACCATGTCCAGTTCGGGGTCGGCCGAGATCGGGGCCCAGGAAGAGATATCGCCGGTGTACTGCCAGGCGTCGTTTTCCCAGGTCTCGTGGCCGTATTCGCCGGGCTGCGGGATGACGTTGAACTTCCACAGGAACTCGCCGGTGCGGGCGTCGTAACCGAGAATGTCGCCGGGCACGTTTTCGATGCGCGACTGGTTATAGCCCTGCTCTGCCGAGTTGCCGACGACGACCACGTCGTTCACGACGATGGGCGGAGAGGAAGCGGTGATGTAGCCGCGTTCGAGCGGAATGCCCTCATAAGGGTCGTATGGATGCCCCAGGTCGGCGAGCAGATCGACCACGCCGGTGTCCGGAAAGCCTTCGATCGGCACCGGGCCGCCGAAGCCTTCCAGCGGCTGGCCGGTCGCCGCATCCAGCGCCGTCAAAAAGAATCCCGGCGAGATGATATAGACGACGTCGCGGCCATCGATGTTGGCGTAACCAACGCCCTTGCCGTAGTCGGCGCGCATGGAATAGGACCAGCGCCTCGTGTCGGGCTCGCGATAGGACCACAAGGTGGCGCCGGTAGACGGGTCGATGGCGACTACGTGGCGGCGCGCACCGGCGACCGTGTACAGCCGGCCATTGATCAGGCTCGGCGTCGAGCGTCCGCTTTGCGCCTCGAAGCTGGCGCCGTCCCAGATCCAGGCGACTTCGAGATCACCGAAGTTCTCGGGCGTGATCTGGTCGGCCGTGGTCGAGCGGGTGTGAGCGAAATCGTTGCCCAGGGTAGTCCATTCGATATTGTCCTGGCTCCAGGCCGCGCCTGACAGGGTCAGCAGGCCGGCCGCGCAGGTAATCAGTCGAATCGCTTTCATGTTTCGTACCTCTGTGAATAGGGCACTTCAGATATGCGCCGGTTGCCCGCGCGAATCGCAGCATTCCGGCCAATTGCCGAGATTAACCCAGCATTTTCCTTTTGTCATGCTGGAATTCGGGCTTGCCCGAATCAGTCGAATGAGCCCGCCGGGCCGGGAAAAACCACCGGACTCTGGATGCCGTCGGCGGACAGGCTGGAGACGCCGAAGAAGTAGTTGTCGATGACGACGTTCTCCAGCGTGAAACTGTCCACATCGCCGACGTCCCGCTGGAAGTCCCAGGTCGGCGAAGTCGTCAGCCGCCAGTGCACCCGGTAACCGGCTGCGCCGGGCACTTTTTCCCAGTTCAGTGTGGTGCTCGGCCGCACCGCGCCTTCGATGACGACATTGGCCGGCGGCGAAGGCGCCCATGCCATGGCGGCGAGCGTGACTGCATTCAGCCCCGTGAGCTTGGCGGCATATTCGAAGTTTACGTGCTCGATTACGTCGCCATAGGCGATGCCGTCTTCAACGCGGATATCCTGGTGCTGCTGGGTGTAGTTCTCATTGGTCTCCATGATCCGCACCGCGGGAAAGCCCGCTTCGTTGAACGGCCGGTGATGTCCGCCGCGGCCGAAACGGTCGACCCGGTAGATCATCATCGTGTCGAGATTGGGGATATAGCGATCCGCCATTTCATCGACGTAACGCGCGATATTGCGCGAGGGAGAGTCGACCTCGCCGCCCTGGAAGCGGCGCTGGTTCGCTTCCTCGTCGGTTTCCACGTAGCGCGTGCCTTCGGAGAACACCCTGGCGGTAGTGTTGTCGCTGACGCCGTTGACGCCGGTGATATTGCCGATCATGTCGTTGTTGAGCACGGCGTCGAGATTCCAGCCGTTGTCGATGGCGTATTGCGCAAGAATTCGGCCCCCGTGCAGTCCCTGCTCCTCGCCGGAAAGGCCGACGAGGGCGATGGTGGCGGGGAAGCGGTATTGGCTCAACACCCGGGCCAGCTCGATCGCGCCAGCCATGCCCGAGGCGTTGTCGTTCGCTCCCGGCGAGTCGGCTTCGAAATCCATCGGATCGCTGTTCCTGGAGTCGATATCGCCGGACATCATCACGATCCGGTTCGGTTCGGTCTCGCCACGCAGCAAGGCGACGACATTGACCACTTCCACCGGGTCCGGAATGCGGTTCTCGCCGGAAACGACGTCGCTTACGGTAAACACTTCAAGGCAGCCGCCGCAAGCGTCGGAAATCCGGTTGAACTCGGCCTCGATCCACCTCCTCGCCGCGCCGATGCCGCGGCTGTCGGAGCCGGTCTCCGACAAGGTATGGCGCGTGCCGAAACCGGCCAGAATCCGGATATCCCGCTCGATGCGTTCGGCGGAAACCGCCGCCACGATATCGTGAAAGTCCTGCT
>CAZUSL010000200.1:0-3014 GCA_964622925.1 uncultured Pseudohongiella sp.
TTGCAAGGCCCTGGCGGAGTTCCTGTCAGAATTCGAGGCGGCCATGGTCCGCTTCGACATGTCGGCATTCATGCAGCAGCATTCCGTCTACCGATTGATCGGAGCGCCGCCCGGCTATGTCGGCTATGAACAGGGGGGTTATCTCACCGAGGCGGTCCGGCGGCGGCCGTATTCGGTGCTGCTGCTCGACGAGGTAGAAAAAGCGCACCCGGAAGTCTTCAACGTGCTCTTGCAGGTGCTCGACGACGGGCGCCTGACCGACGGGCATGGCCGCACGGTGGACTTCCGCAACACCGTCATCATCATGACTTCCAACCTGGGCTCCGATCGCATTCAGGAACTGATGCGGGATTCGGCCCAAGCCAGCAACAGCAACGACGATAACTACGAGACCGTCAAACAGGCTGTACTGAATTCCGTTGTCCGCCATTTCTCGCCGGAATTCGTCAATCGCATCGACGAAATCGTCGTCTTTCACCCTCTCGGCAAGGAGGAGATTCTCGGTATCGCGCAATTGCAGATAGACCTGCTCAACCGGCGACTTGCCGACAATGAGTTGCAAATTCGCGTGTCGCCGGACATGCTGCGTTTCATCACCGAAGCGGGATTCGATCCCGTCTACGGCGCCAGGCCGCTCAAGCGCGCGATTCAGAACCGCATCGAAAACCCACTTGCCCAACACGTGCTTGCAGGAGAATTCGGCCCCGGCTCAAACATCGACATCAATCTCGGCGCCGACGGAAACCTCAAATTCAGCGCCTCCGCCACGGACGAGGAAGAGATTCCGAGACTACAAGCGAAATGACGGTGGGGGAGAGCTTCACTCGTCGCAGAATGACAGCCAGGTTAGTCTCAGATCGCGAGCACCTTGGTTCCGCGGGAGATGCCGGTCACGCCGGTGCGGGCCACCTCGAGCACCTTGCAGTCGCTGAGCGCGGCCAGGAAGCCGTCGAGTTTCTCGCTGGTTCCGGCAAGCTGGATCGAATAGCTCATGCCGGTCTGATCGATCACCTGGCCGCGGAATATCTCCACCACGCGCAGCACCTCGGCGCGTTGCGCACCGGTCGCCTTCAACTTGATCAGCATCAGTTCGCGTTCGATATGGGCGCCGCCGGTCAGGTCGATGAGTTTCACGACATCGACGATCCGGTTCAGGTGCTTGGTTACCTGCTCGATGCGGGCGTCGTCGCCGTCGGTGATCAGCGTCAGCCTTGACAGCGACTGATCTTCGGTCGGCGCGACCGTCAGCGAATCGATATTGTAGTTGCGCTGGGAAAACAGTCCGACGACCCGTGACAGCGCGCCCGGCTCGTTTTCCATCAGGATCGAAATGATACGCCGCATCAGGTTCTCTCCGTCTTGCTCAACACCATGTCCTTCATGGCGCCGCCCTTGATCGCCATCGGGTAGACATGCTCGTCCGGATCGACCAGGACGTCGACGAACACCAGCCGGTCCTTGAGGGAAAAACACTCGCTCAACTTGTCGCGCAACTCTTCGGGGCGTTCGATGCGGATGCCGACATGGCCGAACGACTCCGCGAGCTTGACGAAATCGGGCAGCGATTCGGCATAGGTGCTATGACTGTAGCGGCCGCCGTATTGCATGTCCTGCCATTGCTTCACCATGCCCAGGGCCTGGTTGTTGAGGCAAATGATCTTGATCGGCAACTGGTATTGCATGCAGGTGGCGAATTCCTGCATGTTCATCAGGAAACTGCCCTCTCCGGTTATGCAGACCGAAACCGCGTCCGGAAAGGCGAATTGCGCCCCCATGGCGGCGGGAAAGCCGAAACCCATGGTGCCGAGCCCGCCCGAGTTGATCCAGCGCCGGGGCTTGTCGAAGCCGTAGTACTGGGCGGCGAACATCTGGTGCTGACCCACGTCGGAGGAGACAAAGGCGTCGCCGCCGGTCAGTTCGTGCATCAGCTTGACGACCTGCTGGGGCTTGATGAGACCGTTTTCCGATTCCGGAATGCGCAGGGAATCCTCCTCGCGCCAGCGATCGATCTGGTCCCACCAGATCTTCAGCGTTTCGGCGTCGGGGCTGGCCTTTCTCCGCTCGATTTCCGCGATCATGTCCTCGAGCACCGAAGCCACGGGCCCGACGATGGGGATGTCGGCGTTCACGATCTTCGATATCGACGCCGGATCGATGTCGATATGCAAAATGGTCGCTTCGGGGCAGAATTTGCTTGGGTCCGAATTGGTCACGCGGTCATCGAAACGCGCGCCGGCGCAAAGCAGCACGTCGCAATAATGCATCGCCATATTGGCTTCATAGGTGCCATGCATGCCGAGCATGCCGAGAAACTGCGGGTCGGAGGCGGGATAGGCGCCAAGACCCATCAAGGTATTGGTGATCGGATAGCCAAGCAGCCTGACGAGCCGCGTCAAGGCCTCGGCGCCTTCGCCCTGAATGACGCCGCCGCCGCTGTACAGCATGGGACGTTTGGCTTGCAGCAAGGTGTCGACGGCTTTCCGAATCTGGCCCGGATGGCCTTTTTCCGGGACCGAATAGGAACGCATGTGGACTTCGCCCGGAAAGACATAAGGCGCCTTTACGCGCGGGTCGGTCGCATCCTTGGGGATGTCGATTACCACGGGGCCCTGGCGTCCGGTAGTCGCTATATGAAAGGCTTTTTTGACCAGGGTCGGGATTTCCTCGGCGTTGCGGGCCATGAAACTGTGTTTCACGATCGGCCGGGAAATGCCGACCATGTCGGTTTCCTGGAAACTGTCGGTGCCGAGCATGCGGCTTTCCACCTGCCCTGAAATCACGATCATGGGAACCGAATCCATGTAGGCGGTGGCGATTCCGGTGATGGCGTTGGTCGCGCCCGGCCCTGAAGTGACGAGCACCACGCCGGGCTTGCCAGTGGCGCGGGCATAGCCGTCCGCGGCATGGGTCGCGGCCTGTTCGTGGCGCACGAGAATATGTTCCACATCGTCCTGGTGGAAGATTGCGTCGTAGATATGCAAAACGGCGCCGCCGGGATAGCCGAAGATGATTTC
>CAZUSL010000201.1:0-34278 GCA_964622925.1 uncultured Pseudohongiella sp.
ATCCTCAAGCTCATGGGGCCTCTCCATATTTCGTTGGGACCGCTGCATTCCGATGCGGATCAGTTCCGAAATTGTACCAAAGCGGGCATTTGTAATCGCCGGCGTGGAACGTCGACACCCTAGGATTTGAGGACATTCAACGGAATCTTCAAGTAGCGGCTGCCGTTGGATTCCGGCGCCGGCAGGCGGCCGGCCCGAATATTGACCTGCATGGCCGGAAGCATGAGCCGGGGAGTCGGGAGCTCCGCATCGCGCGATTCGCGGCGGGCAATGAACTCGCTGCGCGAGACGCCGTCGCCGCAATAGATATTGTCGCCGCGCTGCTCGGCCACCGTCGTCTCCCAGGCGACCGCGCGCTTGCCTGATGCGCCGCTGTCGTGTCCCACGAACACCCTCGTCGCGGGATCGAGCGCCAGAACGCGCTGCAGGGAATCGAACAGCACGGCCGCCGAGCCGCCCGGGAAATCGCACCGCCCGCAGCCCGTATCCGGCATCAGCAGCGTGTCGCCCACGAATACGGCGTTGCCGATAACGTAACAGGCGCAAGCCGACGTGTGGCCCGGCGTGTGCAGGACCGAAGCCTCGATTCCGCCAAGCGCAAAACGCTCTCCATCGGAGAAAAGGTGGTCGAAGTCGGACCCGTCGGCAGCGAAACCACCGCCGGTATTGAATACGCCGGCAAAGTGCCGCTGCACCTGAACGACGCCGCTGGATATCGCCAGGCGCCCTCCCAGCCGGTCCTTTACGTACTGCGCAGCGCTCAGATGGTCCGCATGCACATGCGTTTCAATGATCCAGTCGAGTGTCAACCCGGCCCCTTCCACGGCCGCCATGGCCTGTTCGACGGGCCCGTATTCGGTCCTGCCCGAAGCCGGTTGGTAGCCAAGCACGGGGTCGATGAGCGCGGCGCGGCCGGTGGCGCGATCGCTGACCACATAGGTAACGGAGTGGGTTTCAGTGTCCCAGAATCCTTCGACCTGCGGTGTCATGCCCGGCCCACCAGGTAGGTTTCGCGGCTGGCCTTTCTCGAAGCGGCCGGAGTCCGCAACTGCACTTTCTCAAGGCCGGCGCGCGCTTCGGCCAGGAATTCCTCGAAGCCGGAGCCCTGGAAAAGCTTGGTTACGAACACTCCGCCGGGACGCAGCAGGGCCAGGGCGGTCGCCAGAGCAATTTCCGCCAGCTCCAGGGAAACGGCCTGGTCCCGGTCGCGGTTCCCGCTGAGCCGGGGAGCCAGGTCCGAGATGACGGCATCCGCGGGGCCTTGCAGGACCTCGTTCAACCGGCTCATCGTCTGATCCGCGGTAATGTCGCCCTGCAGCACCACGATTTTCCCCAGCGATTCCATCGGTTCGATATCCACGGCCACGACCTGTCCCTTCGGGCCGATTCTGCGCTCGGCATACTGGCTCCAGCTTCCCGGCGCCGCCCCGAGGTCCACGACCCGGTCCCCCGGGCGGAACAGGCGGCTTCTCCGGTCCAGCTCTTCAAGCTTGTAAACGGCGCGCGAGCGCCAGCCTTCCGACTTTGCGCGCCTCGCCCAATGATCTGTCCAGCCGTTCGACTTCATGACATTCAGTGCGCGAGTTTTCCAACCACACGATGCTATCCGTAACTGACGGACAGGATCTCGTAACGGCGCACCCCGCCCGGCGTATTGAGCGTGATCTCGTCGCCCTCGTACCGACCGATCAATGAACGGGCCATGGGAGATACGAAGGATATGGCGTCCTCCCGCACCCGCGCCTCGTCCTCGCCGACGATCTGGTAGCGGACCTGCTTTCCGCCGTCGAGACTGAGAAGTTCCACGGTTACGCCGAACACGACACGCCCGTCATGCGGGATACGGTGGAGGTCGATGACCCGGGCGTGGGCCAGGCGGCCTTCAATGTCACGGATGCGGGCCTCGACCAGTCCCTGCTGTTCCTTGGCTGCGTGGTACTCGGCGTTCTCGCGCAAGTCGCCGTGCTCGCGGGCCTCCCCTATCGCGCGCGCCAGGCGCGGGCGGTCCTCGTTCCTCAGCCGCTTCAATTCCTCGCGCAGCGCCTGTTCGCCGACGCGGGTCATGGGAACCTGGGTCATGTCGCCATTGCCTCGTGCAGATCCTGCAGCCGCGACACCGCGCCTGCGCCGTAGTAGTCGATGGCCCGGCAGGCCGCGTCGGCAGCCGCCAGGGTCGTGAAATAGGTCACGTTGTTGCGGACGGCCTGCTCCCGGATTTCGTGGGATTCCAGGATCGAAGCACGGCCCTCGGTCGTATTGACGATCAGGTCCACCTCGCCGTTGCAGATCAGGTCCACGATATGCGGACGGCCCTCGCGCACCTTGTTGATGCGCCTGCAGGAAACCCCGTGGCGGGCCAGGAAGCTGGCGGTCCCGTGCGTGGCCACCAGGTCGAATCCCTTCATTTGCAGCATGCGCGCCAGGTCCACCGACTCCTCCTTGTCCGGATCGCGCAGCGACAACAGGGCCGCGCCTCCCCGTTTGAGGTCCACGCCGGCGCCTTCCTGGGCGCGGGCGTAAGCCTCGGCAAAGCTGGTTCCCACACCCATGACCTCGCCGGTGGACTTCATTTCCGGACCCAGTATCGGATCCGCGCCCGGGAAACGGGAGAAGGGAAAAACCGATTGCTTTACCGAGAAATACGCCGGACGCGGAGGTTCGCCGACGCCCTGTTGGTCGAGGGTGCGTCCCACCATAACCAGCGCGGCGACCTTGGCGAGCTGTATGCCCACGGCCTTGGAGACGTACGGGACGCTGCGCGAGGCCCGGGGATTTACCTCCAGGACATAGATATCGCCGTCCTGGATCGCGAACTGCACGTTCATCAGCCCGCGCACGCCCAGGGCCTCGGCCAGCAGCCCCGTCTGGCGCGCCAGTTCCTCCTGTACTTCCTCTCCGGCGGTTGCGGGCGGCAGGCAGCAGGCGGAGTCCCCGGAGTGGACGCCGGCCTGTTCGATGTGCTCCATGATTCCGCCGATCAGGACCCGTTCGCCGTCGTAGATCGCGTCGACGTCGAATTCCACCGCCCGCGGCAGAAATTCGTCCAGCAGCACCGGGCTCTCGTTCGACACGGACACGGCCTCGGCCATGTAGCGCCGCAGTTCCTCCTCGCCGTGCATCACGTCCATCGCGCGCCCGCCCAGGACGTAGGAAGGCCTCAGCATCAGCGGGTACTGGAGTTCCCGCGCCAGTCTGACCGCCTCATCGACCGAGCGGGCGGTGCGGTTCTCCGGCTGCTTAAGGCCCAGTTCCCGGAGCAGGTCCTTGAAACGCTCGCGATCCTCGGCCCGGTCGATGGCGTCCGGGGGCGTTCCGATGATCGGGGCGCCGGCGCGGTCCAGGTCGCGCGTGATCCGAAGCGGAGTCTGGCCGCCGTACTGCACGATCACGCCCTCGGGCTTCTCGCGCCGGACGATCTCCATGACGTCCTCGACCGTCAGGGGTTCGAAGTACAGCTTGTCGGAGGTGTCGTAGTCGGTGGAAACGGTCTCGGGGTTGCAATTCACCATGATCGTCTCGTAACCCGCTTCGCGCAGCGCCAGCGCCGCGTGAACGCAGCAGTAGTCGAACTCGATGCCCTGCCCGATCCGGTTGGGACCGCCGCCCAGGATCATGATCTTGGCGCGGTCGGTAGGTTCCGCCTCGCATTCCTCCTCGTAGCTGGAATACATGTAGGCCGTGGACGTGGGAAATTCCGCCGCGCAACTGTCCACACGCTTGAAGACCGGCCCTATCCCCGCCGCCCGCCGCCGTTCCGTCAGCTGCCGCTCGCTCACGCCTAGCAGATGCGCCAGGCGGCTGTCGGCAAAACCCTTGCGCTTCAGCCGCAGGAGCCGGTCTTCGCTCAGGGCCTCCAGTCCGTCGGCCTTCACCGTCTCTTCCTCGCGCACCAGGTCGGCGATCTGGCCGATGAACCACGGATCGATACGGCACAGTTCGAAGACTTCCGGTTCCGACATCCCCAGGCGCAGGGCATCGGCCACGTAGAGCAGGCGTTCCGCGCCGGCGGTGCGCAGTTCATCGCCGACCAGCGCCCGCGCATCGGGATCCGAGGAGTCCACCCGTTCGCACAGCCCGTCGATGCCGATCTCCAGGCTCCGCAGGGCCTTCTGCAGCGACTCCTGAAACGTCCTGCCCAGCGACATCGCCTCGCCGACCGACTTCATCTGCGTGGTCAGTCGCGCATCGGCGCGCGGAAACTTCTCGAACGCGAAGCGCGGCGCCTTGGTCACGATGTAGTCGATCGCCGGCTCGAAGGAGGCCGGCGTCAGTCCCGCGGTAATCTCGTTCTTCAGTTCGTCCAGCGTGTAGCCGACGGCCAGCTTGGCCGCCACCTTGGCGATGGGAAAACCGGTGGCCTTGGACGCCAGCGCCGACGAGCGCGAAACACGGGGATTCATTTCGATCACCACCATGCGGCCGTCATCGGGATGAATCGCGAACTGCACGTTGGAACCGCCCGTGTCCACGCCGATCTCCCTCAGCACCGCGATCGATGCGTCGCGCATGCGCTGGTACTCCTTGTCGGTCAGGGTCAGCGCCGGCGCCACCGTAATCGAGTCGCCCGTGTGTATGCCCATCGGATCGACGTTCTCGATCGAGCACACGATGATGCAGTTGTCGCGAGCGTCGCGAACCACCTCCATCTCGAATTCCTTCCAGCCCAGCACCGACTCCTCGACCAGCGCCGAGTGGCTGGGGGACGCGTCCAGCGCCCGCGCCATCGCCGATTCGAACTCGGCCGCGTCGCGGGCAATGCCGCCGCCCACGCCGCCCAGCGTAAAGGAGGGGCGGATGATGGCCGGATAACCGATTTCGCCGATCACCTCCAGCGCCTCGGGAACGCTGCGGACCATCCAGGAGCGAGGCGTTTCCAGGCCAATGGAAAGCATGGCGTCGCGAAAGCGCTCGCGGTCCTCGGCCTTGTCGATGACATCGCCGCGGGCGCCGATCAGTTCCACGCCGAACTGCTCGAGAACGCCCAGGCGTTCCAGTTCCAGCGACGTATTCAGGCCGGTCTGCCCGCCCATGGTGGGAAGCAATGCGTCCGGACGCTCGCGCTCGATCACTGCCGTCAGCGAGCGTGCGTTCACCGGCTCGATATACACGGCGTCGGCGGTTTCCGGGTCGGTCATGATCGTGGCCGGGTTGGAGTTGGCGAGCACCACGCGATAACCCTCCTCGCGCAGCGCCTTGCACGCCTGAACGCCCGAATAGTCGAATTCGCAGGCCTGACCGATCACGATCGGGCCCGCGCCGATGATCAGCACGCTTTCGAGATCGTCCCTACGAGGCATGGACCGGTCCCCGTTAACCAAACAGTTGAGCAGATATGAGACTGGGCGGCGATACCCAGATAGGCTGAAAGATACTCGGACGGGGTTACGTAGTCCAGCGGTGCGTCGATTGGCCTGATTTGTCGGATCATGCTTGCCGCGAGTAAAGCAAAGCTCGCTTTACCGCGTCAGGTTCCCTTTGAATTACGCGCAATAGAATCGCGGCCGGACCACTTACGCGCCGGGCTCCCTGTTCCCACTTGCGATAGCCTGACAAGCTCATGCCCATAAGCGGCGCCATCTGCGCCTGCGTCAACTTCACGCTCCTTCTCACTTCCCTTGGCGCTACCGGTGCGTGGATGATCGCTGGCCCTTCTCCCTTTGCGTGGGCCAGGGCTTCGTTGAGAGAATGGATCAGATCGTCCGCAAAAGTGCTCATTGCGCCTCCTTCCAGGTGTTCCTGATAGCTGCCGCCAGTGCCGATACAGTTTGCTTTTCCCTGTGTGTCAGATTTGTCTTTGCGGCCTTGGCATAGGCAAGCAGCGCGTAAATCGGCGTCGCGTAATCGAGAAAGTAATAGATCACCCTCACACCGCCACGCTTGCCTCGGCCAGAGGCTGCAAATCGCAATTTACGCACACCGCCGGTACCCGGAATCCTGTCGCCCGACAATGGATTCTCAGCCAGGAAATCAATCAGTTCGCTCCTTTCCTCCTCGCTGAAGAGCCTGCTCGCTTGACGGGAAAACGTCGGGGTTTCCGCTACTGTCTGCAACGGCATAGTATATACCCCATTGGGTTAGCCGAAAAAGGCAGCGATGGAAATGCGCGATCCGTGGCCATTGCCGTACACATCCATGTTCCAAGGCGGGGCGTTTGTGCCCACGGGTGGAGAAACCGGTTCAGCTAATCAGTATAGAACGCGATTCCGCTTTTTCAATTCACCGAGCACGCAATTGAGCGCCCCGGCACTCCCGCCACGGATATTCTCAGGCGCCGTTCTTTTCACCGTGTGTCGGTATGGCGCCACATTGCACCTCAATTCGGAACGGGTCCAGCCCCAGGTTCATTTCTTCGACTGTGCCGTCGGCGCAGAAACTAGCCACCGTGTCCATCGCCTTGTTGAATGCGCGACCGTTTTCGCCATTCCAGTTGGCGCACCGCGCCACGATCTCCAGGTATTTGTCCTCAATAGAAATGTAACCGTCGCGATACCATGCGCAGAACCCGTTAACGATGTCCTTTGCCGCTTTCAAGTCGCCGACACTTTCCTCGCTCCCGCACTCAAGTTCAACGCGGAAAGAGCCGCCTTGAAGCAGCAGTTGCCCTGCGGGAAATACCTTGCAGAATTCCTGACTAACCTCCAGAGCCTTCGTGGCGTCCTGCATGAATCCGGGCGAGGCTCCGTCATTTTCCCCTTCATCGGCCAGAGCCGGGACGGCCACTATGTGGAGGAAAAATGCGCTCGCAGCCAGACTGACAAATAGTGTGCGAATCACTCGCGCAGTATAGCTTGCGCCACTGCAAGCTGTGCTCCCTTGGTAGCGGAACCGTCCCCCTCAAAGAAACCTCCCCCACCCAGACGGTGACACTTGTGCTTCGCGTTGACAAAGCGTCACGTCGGCGCGACGAACTAAGGCGCCAGGAGGGGTTTTACACAGAGCCCATTCAGCTGATCTTCAACGGCCTGGTTGATCTCTTCGAGCGGATAGGATGCGATCAATTTGTCGAACGGGAATTCTCCGTTTAAATACAAATCAATCAGACCGGGAATGAATGTTTGCGGATCGACATCCCCTTCCGATATCCCCTTGATCCGCAATCCATGGCCAAGCACGCCAAGAACGTCCACCGGCAAAACCATATCGTCCGGAGTGGCGGGTATGGCAACGATACCGAGTGCGCCCCGGTGATCGAGTGCCGCCATGGCCCCACTTATGACCTTCGCCTTCCCGGTTGTGTCGAGGATGTAGTTCACGCCCCTCGGAACCCTTGAACGCACCTCGGCAACAAAGTCCTCGGTACCCATCGGATCAATCGTGTGCGTGGCGCCAAGTTCAATCGCCAGTTTCCGCCGCGCGGCAGTCGGCTCCGAAACAATGATGGTTTGGCATCCCTGAACCACGGCGGCCAGAACGGCGCTCAGCCCCACAGAGCCGCCACCCAGTATCAGCAAGGAAGAACCCTCCTCACAACCAAGCGAGCTCATGATGCTGCCTGCACCCGTCAGCACGCCGCAGCCCAGGGGGCCAAGCAATTCAATCGGCGCATCCTTTCGGACCTTCACCGTATTGCGCCGATTCGCAAGGGCATGGGACGCGAAAGACGATTGTCCAAAGAAGTGGCTGCCCACAGGCTGACCATTCGCCGCAAGGGCCTTGCTGCCATCGGCGCGAACACCGCCAAAGTTGAGCGGCAACCAGGTATCGCAATGGCCCGGAAGGCGTATATTGCAACTGGGGCAGGCTCCGCACGACGCAAAAGAAAGCACCACATGGTCGCCTCGACTCAAATCGGTGACGCCTTCGCCCACTTCCTCGACAATGCCGGATCCCTCGTGACCCAGCACCACTGGAAGCGGGACAGGCACCAACTGATCGCGAGCGACAAGATCGGTATGACACAAGCCGACACCGAGGATCCGGACAAGCACCTCGTCTTCGCGTGGAACATCCACTTCCAGCCGCTCAATGCGAAAAGGCCCGGCGGCAACTCGAGTTACAGCGGCGGTTATCTGCATCGGCGCTCCCTGAAGGTCCTAATATTATGGGCGTGATAACATTATCAAATTCAATGGAATTCGTCGAGCCGGGACCGTCGCACCGGCTGCAGGTCCACATCCATCAATGAAATACAAGTTGCTAATTGACAATGAATGGGCCGACAGTGCCAGTGGGCGTACCTTTCCGTCCATCAACCCGGCAACCGAGGAAGAGATTGGCGTAGTGCCTCTTTCGGATGTCCGGGATGTGGACAGGGCCGTTCGTTCGAGCAAGGACGCGTCTCAGGCCTGGCGCAAGTCTTCGCCCGCGGAAAGGGCCAGGCTGTTGAACCGATTGGCCGATCTCATCGAGCAGTACAGGAATGAAATCGCCCGTCTCGAAACGCTCGACATGGGCAAGCCCTTACGTGAGTCGCATGCCAATATCGATCGGTCCATCGTTACGGCACGGTACTATGCGGGCGCCGCGGACAAGTACGAGGGCGCGAGCTATCCCGTCGACTCAAGCACCTTCAACTTTTCGGTTTTCGAGCCCCTGGGCGTTACCGCGCACATCACTCCCTGGAATTATCCGTTCGCCAATGCCATGCGTTCGCTGCCCACGGCTATCGCCGCAGGCTGCACCGTCGTTATCAAGCCGGCTACGGATACGTCCCTGACTACGTTATACCTTGGAAAACTCTGTGTCGAAGCGGGTTTCCCGCCTGGAGTCGTCAACGTCGTCACCGGGTCGGGATCGGAGGCCGGCGCGGCTCTCGCGGCCCATCCGGACGTTAAAGGCATAACCTTTACCGGTTCCGTGTCCACGGGCGTCAAGATCATGAAGGCGGCGGCGGAACACATTCGTCCCGTCGTTCTCGAGCTCGGCGGCAAGAATCCTCAAGTCGTTTTCGCGGACGCCGATATCGACCACGCTGTCAATGAGACCGTCAGGGGAGCCTACACAAATGCGGGGCAGGTATGTACTTCCGTCAGCAGGCTTCTTGTTGAAGAGCAAATTTACGATCGATATGTCGAGCAACTCAGGGAGCGGCTTGAGTCATTGACTATCGACGACGGCCTCAATGACCCTGACATTGGTCCGCTTGTGAGCCGGCAGCACTATGACGACGTGTCCGGATACGCCGACATCGCCAAATCCGAGGGGGCGCAACTGGTGACAGGCGGTGCGAGGGCGGAAGGATTCCAGCGCGGATACTTCTATAAGCCCACGCTGTTTGCAAAGGTCAGCAACGACATGCGCATAGCGCAGGAAGAAGTCTTTGGCCTGATCCTGTCGGCGATTTCCTTTCGTTCCGAAGACGAGGCGATCGCGATTTCAAACGACTCTCCCTTTGGACTGACTTCGGGTGTCTTTACGCAGGATATCGACAGGGCGACGCGCTTTGCACGGGAGATCGAAGCCGGCATGGTGTGGATAAACAGGTGGTTCCAAAGCCCTGTTCAGGTGCCGCACGGCGGCGTGAAGACTAGCGGTCTGGGGCGCGAGCAGGGACTGATGGCCCTGCGAAATTACTCGCAGGTGAAGGACATCGCGATCTTCACCCGCTGAACTGTTCTTCTAGGCTCCCAGGTCGAGCCAGATGCTCTTGGTCTGCGTGTAGCTTTCCAGTGCCTCGAAACCCTGTTCCCGGCCATGCCCGGATTCCTTGTAGCCGCCAAACGGCACCGACGGGTCATAGCGGTGCCAGCAGTTTAGCCACAGCGTCCCGGCCTTGATCTTTTCGGCGGCGCGAATCGCCTTTCCGGCATCGCTCGTTTGCACGCCGGCCGCCAGTCCGTAGGGTGTGTCGTTGGCAATACGAATGGCATCATCGAAGTCATCGAAGGGTATCGCAGTCAGCACCGGACCGAAAATTTCTTCCCGCGCGATGACCACATCGTTGGAAGGCGCATTGAAGATAGTCGGCTGAATGTAATAACCGACGCCGTTCACGGTCATGGAGTCGCCTCCCGTAAGGGCGTCTCCGCACTCCTTCCTGCCGATGTCCAGGTATTCCAGGACCCCATCGAACTCCTTCTTTCCGGCCATAGGGCCGTAGTCGCTCGACAACTCGAGGGGATCGCCCACGTTGATACTCTCCGCCAGGGTCACCAGCTTGTCGAGGAACTGGTCGTATACGGACTGTTCGACAATCACGCGAGAGCAGGCAACGCACACTTCACCCTTGTTCCAGAATATTCCCAGATAGGTGTTGAAGGCCGCCTGATCCAGGTTTGCATCGGCAAATACGATGTTGGGCGATTTGCCGCCCAGCTCGGCGGTCACGTGCTTCAGGGTGTCCGCACCGTCCCGGATGATCTGCTTACCGGTCGGAGTGGACCCCGTAACGGCAATCTTGTCCACTCCCGGGTGCTTCGACAACGCGCTTCCCACCGTGCCTCCCGGACCCGTGAGAACGTTGTAGACGCCCGGCGGTACGCCGGCCTCCTGCATGATTTCCGCAAGCGTTATCGCAGTCAGCGGAGTCGTGGTTGCAGGCTTGTGGATAACGCAGTTGCCTGCCGCCATGGCAGGAGCGATCTTGCTGATGCTCAGAATCAGGGGAAAGTTGAATGGAGTAATCGCGGCCACAACACCAAGCGGTTCACGCCTCGTGTAGGCCAGGCTGGCCTGGTGCCCTTCAGTGGGCTTTACCGAACCTTCCAGTTGTGTGGCGTAACCTGCGTAGTAGCGCATGTAGCGCGCGCAATGAGGCACATCGATGCCCATCGCGTCCTTGTAGAGCTTGCCCATGTCCATGCTCTCGCGCACGGCAAGTTCCATCGCCCGTTCTTCCATCAGGTCGGCTACCCGATTCATAATTCGGGCACGTTGCGAGCCCGGCATTGTGGGCCAGGGTCCTTCGTCGAATGCCCTCCTGGCGGCGGCGACCGCGGAATCCACGTCCTCCACCGTCGCTTTCGCCATGGTCGCTATCGTGGCTTCCGTGGCGGGGTTGATTGTTTCAAAGCGGTCTCTGCCGGTGGCTTCGCGCCATTCTCCATTCACAAACAACTGTCCGTCTTCAACCGAGATCGGCCGGGGCGGAGGGACTTTGAGAGGCAACACGAGCTTCTCCTTTTTAATTCACCAATTTACTGAAACTCACGCGACAAGCTTTCCGTCAGGGCCATGGAGCCGGCAACCGAGCTGCATCAGCATTCCCACGAAGTCCTCCGTCATCCACTCTTCCTGAATCCGGCCGTCGCCAACGCGGAAGAAATTCGTAGCCGAGTATTCCGCCTGTTTGCCGATCGAATCAAGACCCAGGAACGGCTTGCGCTGCGTCACGCTGACGGTCAATCGCGCAGAGGCAAGTTCACCTTCTTCCATGATCTCGTCAATACACACGTCGACATCGAACGTTTCCATAAAGGCGCCGAGCACCTCCGAAAAGGCCTCTATGCCCTCCGTGCTCGCCGGCACGATCGGAGAACCAGGAGGTCCGTGGAGTACAAAAGAACTTGAAAACAGTTCCGGAACGCGCGAAAGGTCGTCAGCGGTAATGACGTCCTGGTAGAAGGCGCGTATTAGCCGTTCCGCAATCATCCCGACTTTCCGATCGGTTCAATCGGAGATCCGTCCGGAAGGCGCAGTTCAAACCCGAACTGCAGCGCCATCCCGAGAAAGTCCGCGTGAATCCATTCCTCGACGATCTTGCCGTCCCTGATGATGAACGTGGCGGCGGCCGTGAATTCTGCATCCCGCCCCGTGGGTTTGCAGCCGAGCAACTCACCGGTGTGCCTGGCGGTCACATGGAGCCGGGCCGCCACGCGATCATCACCCACCCGAACGGTCTGGACTACTTCAGCGCGTGGATCCACGGCCTGAAAATAGACATCCAGGGCTTTCTCCAGATTCTCTATGCCTTCGAAGTAGTCAGGAAAGAATGGAGAATTCTTGCAGCCGTGCCACTTCAGATCATGAATCCATAGCTTCGATGCGGCACTCGAATCCTTGTGGTTTTCGACCAGATCGTAAAACCGCCGCACGAGTTGCACATTGGGGTGATCCATAAAGGCAATCCAGCCGCACCGGGTCTAGAAGTCTATCGTGACACTGATACCGGCCGTGCGCCTTTCGCTCCAGCGTGGCATGACGACTTGCGCCGACCTGGGATCGCCCGCCGGGAAAAAGAAACCGCCAAGATCGTTGCTGTACAGCTTGTAACGCTCATCCGTGAGGTTCTTCCCCCAGAGGCTGAAGGTTATTCTGTCATTCAGCCGGTAGGCGATTTGCGCATTGACCAGGCCATCAATCTTTGTTCCGAACGGCGCTTCGTTCGATATTTCCGTATAGAAGTCGTCCTTGTACTGATAGTCGAGCCCAAGCGTCAGACCAGCGCCGTTGTCCAGTTCGACGTCGTATGCCACCCACAAAGACATCGCAGTGTCCGGCGTCAGCGCTGCTTGGTTTCCTTCGAAGTCCGGGTCGTCTATGACCTCGCTGTCGGTGTTGGCGTAGTTGAGACCTACACTCAAGCCTTCCGCTAACAGCGCAACCAGGTCCAGCTCAAGGCCTTTCACCTCGAGCTCGCCGACGTTCACGATCACGACACGGCCGGCAACCGGATCAAAAAACGCATTCTGCTGACCGTCGTAGGTTGCATCGTAGTAAGAGACGTTCAGCTGCAGCCTGTCGTTCAGCAATTGCGTCTTGGCGCCAACCTCTATGCTTTGTACTTCCTCGGGATCGAACGGCGCGGTGGCCAACTGTGCATCGTCGCCGTACTGGAATGAGCCGCTCTTGAATCCTTCCGCGTAGGATGCATACAACAACACATCGTCGGTCGCTTTCCAGTCGAGAATGAATTTCGGCGTTGTGCTCGACCAGCTTCCATCCAGCGGAGCATCCACATAGTTGCCGAAAATGAAGTTGGGCGTTCCCGTTACGGTCGAAGATCCTGTCTTTTCGTCTTCCGTCCACCTGACGCCCAAGGTAGCCGAAAACGCATCGTTAAACCGATAGGTGCCCTGCAAGTACGCAGCGATGCTGGTCGTATTGATGTTCATGCTCTGGTTGGAATCGACATAGAGCGTGCCGCCAGCCGGCACTGGCGGCATTGCACCGCCGGTCAAACGGTTAAAGAGATTCTGGATGAAGCCGAAAAAAGTACCGTCGTGAAACGTAAAACATACGCAACCAGCCTCACTGGCATCCTGGTCCAGGTAATAGACGCCGGCCGTATAGTCGAAGTTGTCGCCGAAATTCGAATTGATTCGAAATTCCTGGGTGAACTGTTCGACGTTATCGATCGAGTTTGAATCAAGCTGCTCGAAGACCGGAACGCCGATCACGTCCACCGGCGTTTCATTACTGTCGACCTCCCGATACCCCGTCAGCGAAATGATCTCGCCGAAATCGGTATCCCAGGTGATTTTCGAACTCAGCGTCACGAATTCCGCACTGCGTTCCGCCTCGACAGGCGATGCGGTAGTGTCCGGATCGTCATCGGGGAACCCATACAAGGCTGCGTCCGCAGCCGAGAGAATGGACTCGGGCAGACGCGGGCCGGTGTAGTCCCGGGTCGGGCCCGACGAGTTGTCTTTCGTGTACGAGGCGCCAAGGACCCACTCGGTCGAGTCCCCCGCGTACCGGAGCTTCGCCCGAAAGCTCGATTTATCCAGATCGTCCGTCTTGTCGCGGTCTCCCGTATTGCCGAGTCGACCGCTGTACGTGCTGGTGAGCAATCCGTCTCGGCTCTTGTCGCTCGCCGCAAGATGCGCCGCCCAGCGATCGTTGATCGGCCAGGACACGTAGCCGGCGATCTCCGTGTAGCCATCGGTCCCCACGCCAAACAGAGTTCTTCCTTCAAATTCGTCGCCGGGGTCGCGGGTAACCACGTTCAAGGCCCCACCGACCACATTCCGCCCGAAAAGCGTCCCCTGAGGTCCCCTCAAGACCTCGATTCGTTCGACATCGAAAAGGTCCGGGTGCCAGTCCGACGATCCACCGTAGTAAATCTCGTCGACGAAGAGTCCGACCGATTGATCGCCTCCCGGTGTCGTGTTGAGAGAGGACGCTCCGCGCAGCGCAGGTGTAATGCTTGTCGGGCTATTGGAGTTGACGTTGAAAGTAGGAATTCGTGCGATCAGATCTTCCGTTGACGCGATCCGCTGAGCCGCCACCTGATCGCTGGAAATCACGTTTATCGAAATCGGCACTTCCTGAAGATTCTCCACCTTCTTGCGGGCGGTCACGAGGATCTCTTCAATCACTAGGGATTGTCCCTCGCTCTGCGCCTGAGCGTTGTCGCCAACTGCAACTACCAGAACGAAAGCGGCCACCAATACTGCATGAATGTTGTTGTGCCTCATGCCGACC
This sequence comes from uncultured Pseudohongiella sp., assembly GCA_964622925.1. Taxonomy (GTDB): domain Bacteria; phylum Pseudomonadota; class Gammaproteobacteria; order Pseudomonadales; family Pseudohongiellaceae; genus UBA9145. The sequence continues at coordinate 14,305 of CAZUSL010000201.1, forward strand.
TCCTCCCTTTTCGGGTCTATTGTTACCGTGATCGTATCATTTCTTTAATGTTACGGCAACAGTAATATTATACTTGCAGCACAACTCGAATTCGATGGCAAGGTTGTAACATTTTTTCCCCTGCACGGAAGGTGTGATCCCATGGCAAAAATGACGGCAGCGCAGGCAATTGCGAAATTTCTCAAGGCGGTCGGGACTGACCGCTATTACCTGTACAACGGGCATGCCAATTGGGGGCTGCTGGACGCTCTCGAGTACTCAGCGGGGATCGAGGGCGTTCGAACGCGTCACGAGGCGCACGCCATACATGCAGCGGACATTGATTGGCGGATGCGCCGCGAAGGCCCGATCCCGGTAACCTGCACGACGGCGGGGCCCGGTAATTTCAACGCGATCCCGGGCATCGCGGAGGCCTACTACGACTCAACGCCCATGCTGTGCCTGATGGGAGGCGGCCCCACGCGCTGGTTTGGAAGAGGAGGAATTCAGGAAGTCTACAGAAAGGGAGAGGAAGAGTTTGTCCAGCTGTTCAAGAACATCACCAAGTATTCGGTGATGGCGATACGTCCAGACACGATTCTCGATACTCTGATGCGATGCTACAAGGCGGCCATCACGGGGCGTCCCGGTCCCGCGGTCCTTTACGTGCCTCTTGACATACAAAACACGGTCATCGACATAGAGATCCCCGAAGATGTCGGACGATGGCTCGACATAGCGAGTCCTGCTCCCGATCCGGACGCAGTCCAGCGGGCCATCGATCTGATCGAACAAGCGGAGCGTCCGGTCATCTATTGCAGTTCCGGCATACATACTTCCTGCGCCTGGGCCGAACTTCGGGAGTTTGCCGAAAAGGCCCGGATTCCCGTGGCGACCACGTTCGCGGGCAAGGGAGCGATAAGCGAGGAACACGAGCTGTCCGTTGGTGTGTCGAATCGTTCCGGTACCGGGCAGGCGGTCAACGCGACCTCCAGTGCCGATCTGGTGATTGGAATAGGCGTGAGGTTCAACGATCTGAATACCGCAGGCTGGACCCTGTACGATTTCGACAGGCAGCAGGACCTCATCCACATTGATATCGATCCGGACGAAATTTCCAGGGTCTATCCTCCACGAATAGCCATCGTTTCCGACGCCAGACTTGGCTTGCGCGCATTGATCGATGCATGGGAATCGAGGGGATCAAGAACACGGGAGCGCACAGCCTGGCTGGCCACAATTGAAGAGTGGCGCACAGGCTGGAAAGAGGACATGCGCAGCCGCATTTCTCAAGAGGCCGCGCCAATGCACTACGAAAGAATCGTTCACGATATTTCCGAGGCCGTAAACGAATACGACCCTGAGACAGCCCTGGTCGTGGACACCGGCATCATCATGAACTACGTACCCGCGTTCTATAAGCTGACCCACCCCTACTGGGGAACAAACAACCAGCAATTCGGTCAAATGGGATTCGGCCCCCCCGGAATAATCTCCGGCGGGTTCGCCAGACCGGACCATCCGGTCGTGGTGTTCTGTGGAGATCAATCCTTCATCCACGGAGGAATGTCATTGGCGACCGCATGTGAATACGGCATACCGGGCGTGGTTGTGGTGTTGCAGAATTACACGATCCAGGCCGAGGTAGAGGGCGCGCGCAAGAAATACGGAAGAGGGGTTGGCGATTTCTACCGAATCGAAGAATCCGGTGAACTATGGAATCCGGACCTTACCAGGATCGGGGAAGCACTGGGGGCGCGAGTGTTTCACGTTACCCGGCCCGAGCAACTGAAGCCTTTCATGACCCAGGCGCTTGAATCCGGAACCTTGTGCATTCTGCTGGTCGAAAGCGCCAACGATACGACACGATACGCGGTTGAATCGGTGGTGAAGGAAGGGATGACCCCCCTGCCCTACGACTGGGCGGAGCTTTCACCTGTGTCGATCGGACGCGCGCTCCCCGAAGACTAGCGATGCTCGATGCCTTGTTTTCACCCGAATCTGTAGCGATCGTCGGTGCCACCGATGGATCGACATCGACGGGTGCTCCCAAACTGGGCGCCGCCGCACTCCAGCACCTGGTTGCGCACGGATTCAAGGGTGAAATCTATCCGGTAAATCCCAGGCTGAAAACGGTCTTCGGCTATCGTTGTTATTCGTCCGTAGAAGAGATTCCCCAAGACGTTGATCTGGCGCTCATACTCGTTGCGGCAAGGCATGTGATTCCGACGATCCGGCAGTGTGGCAGGAAGAACACAAAGGCTGCCGTCGTTTTCTCTTCGGGCTTTGCGGAGGCCGGAGAGCACTTCCTTGAAGACGAACTGGTGTCCGCCTGTCGTGAGGAGAACATCAGGATGTGCGGGCCGAACACCGCGGGAGTCGTCGGAAATTTTGAGTCCTTCGTCGCATCCATCTCGATGGTGTGCCAACTCAATCCGTTCAAGCGAGGGAACATAGCCTTTCTGACGCAAAGCGGAGCCCTGGGCGGTTCCATGCTTGGCCGGGCTCTGGAAAGCGGAATAGGCTGCAGTCATTGGGTGGCCACCGGCAACGAGGCTGACCTCAAGCTCCACGACTATATGAATCACGTCATCGACGATGACAGAGTCGAAGTGCTTGCGCTCTTCATCGAGGGAATTCGCGACGCCGAAGCGTTTGTTCAGGCTTGCAGAAAGGCAGCGCACCGAAGGAAACCGATAATCGCGTACAAGACGGGCCTCTCCGAAGTCTCGGCAAAGGCAACGGCATCCCACACCGGTGCGATTGCCGGATCGAACCGCGTCTTCGATGCCGTATGCAGGCAGTTCGGGATCGTCCGGGTTCAGGATGCGGCCGAGCTCCTGCCCGTGGCGAGAACCTTCAGCCAGACTGCGGGAAAGTACCCCCGGGGAAGGAACATCGGCATTGTGTCCGCGTCGGGAGGCATTTGTGGCGTTGCGGCAGATGATTGCCATCGACAAGGTCTCGCTATTCCCGAGCTCCCGGTCGAAGCCCAGGACCGGATTCGGGAGTTTGTCCCTGAGTTCGCAGCCGTGAGCAATCCAATCGATGTCACCGGCCAGATCAGGAATTCCGCTACGGGATATCAGGACACGGTTCGAGAGGTGCTTCGGCAGGATTCCATCGACGCGGTTCTTCTGCTTGTGACAATGGCTGCCGAACCCAGGGCCTCCTTCTACGGCGTGGAAATCCCAAAACTGGCAGCCCAATCAAATAAGCCCGTTGTGGTCGGATGGTGCGGAGCGACCTCTCTTGCGACCCGGGGATACCCGATGTTGCACGATGCCGGAGTTCCGACGTTTCTCTCGTCAAACGAAGCGGTCAAGGCTCTCGCGTACCTGGCGCGGTATGTCGAGTTTCAGAACAGATTCGAAAGTGAGAGTGCCGGATGAAGACCGCGGACATCATTGGACGGTACCTGGCGGATGGAGTGAATTCGCTGTCCGAATACGACTCCAAGAGAATCTTTGCCGAGTACGGGCTCACGATTGCGAAGGAAGAACTGGCAGCAACCCAGAGCGATGCCTTGAAATACGCGTTGGACATCGGGCTGCCCGTAGTAATGAAAGGCGTCGGTCCCGATTTCGCGCACAAGAGCGAACTCGGCCTTGTGAGGGTCGGCGTGGCCAGCGAGGAGGCGGTCGTGCGTAATTTTCGCGAGCTGGATACCGCAATGGATGGTAAAGGGTGCGTTCTCGTTCAGCAGGTAGTCTCCGGCGTGCGCGAACTGATGATCGGTGCAATCCGTGACGAGCAATTCGGACCGGTGGTTTCCTTCGGATTGGGTGGCGTATTTGCGGAGATCCTCGACGATGTATCGATGCGTGTAGCGCCACTGAAACTTTCCGATGCCGAGCAAATGCTGGGAGAATTCCGCGCAAACAGGATTCTCGAATCCTTTCGGGGACTACCTTGCGTCGACCGATCCAGGCTCGCGCAGGATCTGGTGGCTATCGGCCAGCTGTGCCTTGACCATCCCGAAATATCGGAGATCGATATCAATCCACTGATAGTTTCGTCCGATCGCGCGATTGCGGTCGACGGACTGATTTTGCTGTCGGTTTAAACGCAACCAAGGCGGAGAATGTCAAATTGAAACACCTTGTCGTCGTCGCGCACCCTCGCCCCGAGAGCTTCAACATGCAGCTCAAGGACCTCTATGTGTCTTGTCTGGAGAAATCCGGGCACGATGTGCGCATTCGTGATCTATACGCACTGGGGTTTAACCCGGTCGCGACGCCCAGGGATCTGGCGGCGGGCCACACCGGAGAATATGAGGAAGACGTGCGCATCGAACAGGACCATTTCCGCTGGTCCGAAGTCATCACATTCATCTCGCCGGTCTGGTGGATGGCATTTCCGGCGATACTCAAAGGCTATATAGAACGGATCCTGGTTGAAGGGTTTGCGTATGCGCACGGCGTCGGCAAACACCACACGGCAGGCCTGGTTGAAGGCAAACGCTGCATGATCATCTCCACTTCCGGGTCGACACTCGAGAACTTTGAGGAATCGGGGAAAATGTCGGCGCTAGCCGTAACTCAAGACCAATTCACTCTGGAGTTCTGCAACATCGAGGTCATTGAACGACTGCATTTCGGGCCCGTAGGTTCCCGATTGACGGACGAACTCGCGAAGAGTTTCTTCAATGCCGTCGAAGCGGCCGTAGAAAGACACTTTCCGGCAGGTTAGTTCCTACGAACTGCCAGGCTCGGTCGTCCGAGCCCGCGCGACGACGAGCATAAGTGCAAGAATCGTCAGGCACGCCACGATGGCAGGCAGCGCGGCGACGCCGAACATGGCGCTCAGCGGCCACTGGGTGCTGATCAGGTAGCCGCCGGCGACCGGCCCGACGATCGAGCCGATGCGGCCGACCGCCAGCGCAGCGCCCACTCCGGAAGCACGCACGCTTGACGAGTAAATGCCGGTGGCGATCGGAAGCGTTGCCGTAAGGCCGCCGACGACCGTGAAGCCTGCCGTAAACACCAGCGCCATCAGGAATGCGGGAATGCCGACGGTCAGGCCGACCATTGCGATACAGCCTCCTGCGACCAGGAACCCGCTGGCCAACACGATAAACGGATTGTGGCGGTCGCAAAGCCATCCCAGCAGGACTCCCCCGATCGCGCCGCCGATGTGTAGCGCAACCGCCCCGATGATCGCCTGGTCGAGCGGCATCCCCGACTGGCTCAGTATCGAAGGCAGCCAGCTCATCAGGAAATAGACCATGAGCAGGCTCATGAAATAAAGCAGCCACAACAGCAGGGTTCGCGTTGCAAGCCCCCTGCGCAGCAGCGCGATCAGGCTGAAACCCTCCACCGGCTTTTCCGCAATGGTGAAACGGCTGCCCTCGGCCGGCGGACTGCCCGGATTGACGCGAACCAGCAGCTTCCTGATGCGTGAGGGGTCGGCGCCGGAACGGGCCAGTTGCTGCGCGGACTCGGGCAACAGGAAGAAAAGCAGAATCAGAAGCAGGAGCGGCACGCTCCCGCCGAGGTAAAACACCGACTGCCAGCCGAGGGCCGGAATCATCTGGCTGCTGATAAGCCCCCCTATGGCGGCGCCCAGAGGGAATCCGGCGAACATGACCGTGACGAGGGTGGCGCGATGTTTGGCCGGAGAGAACTCGGAGGTCAGCGCGATGATGTTGGGCATTGCGCCGCCCAGTCCGATACCGGTAAAGAACCGCAGCGCCAGCAGCACGTTCCAGCTGCTCGCAAAGGCCGTGGCCAGCGTCAGGGATCCGAACCAGAGAGTGCAGAACAGGATGATCGGCCGCCGGCCGTACCGGTCGGAAAGGGGCCCGAAAATCAACTGTCCGACCATGAGCCCGAACAGTCCCGCGCCGAATATGGGCCCGAAGGCACCGGCGGCTATGTCCCAGTCCTCTATGAGCACCGGCGCCACGAACGCGATCGACTGCACGTCGAATCCGTCCAGCATCGCGATGAATCCGCACAGTATTACGACCAGCACTTGAAGAGGCCCCAAGGGGGCCTCGTCCACGCGGGAGATGACATCTACAGTCGCTTTGGGGCTGTCCACGTGGTCCTTCGCCCGGTGGGCGGTTGCCGGAAGCAGTTTTGGATGCTAGTAAACGGCCTGCTCCGAGTCAACAACGTTACGGTGCTCTTGTTCCGCCACCCGGCGAGTGCCGCAGAGCGCGGCCGGAATTGCACCTGATGCTATGCTGCGCCCCAAAATGAGGTAATTCAATAATGAAAATTTTCGCAATTTCCTACCGTCCCCCAGGAACCACAGAGGCGGCCAAGGAGCCCCAGAAAATTCCCGAAGCCTACCGGGCCTGGGAACTGTACAAGTCCGGAGTTTTCCGGGAGATGCACTGGCGTGCCGACGGCAAGCCCGGTGTCGTCCTTGTGCTCGAGTGCGATACCGTGGATCAGGCGCATGAGGCGCTCAATTCACTGCCGATGGTGATCGGCGGAACACTGGCGTTCGATGTCATCCCGGTCGGTCCCTACGATCATTTCGACCGCCTGTTCCGCGAGGAATTTGTTGGATGAACTGATTCGAGGCTGGGTTTCGTTCCTAGTGGGCTTCGAAGCTTCCCTCCTTCTGCTTCTCAGGGTCCCAGACGTTGAATCCACCATCAACGTCAATGAATACACCGGTCATGTACGAGTTTCGCATACAGAACAGGTAGGTCGGCGCGATGTCGTCAGCCGTGGCGACGAATTGTACGGGCAGGTTCCGGTTGAAAAATGAGATCATCGCGGCTTCGGCATCATCGGGAACGTTGAGATACGTCTCGGTTCCCTGGGTCAGGCCAGGCGACACCACGTTAATGCGCTTGGGTCCGATTTCAATAGCCACCTTTCGCGCAAACGATTCAACCGCGGCGTTGTTTCCGGCCAGCAGGCTGTGATTCGGGACGTAACCCCGCGCCACGACTCCCGAAGTAAGCACGATGGAGCCTCTTTCGGACAGGTACGGAATCGCAAATTTCGTGCACAGAAACTTTGCCCAGAAACGTGACCTGAAGTACTTGTCCGCCAGATCGAGGTCTATGTCGGCCAACGGCCGCATCGCTCCTGACAGCGGTTCTCCGGCGTCGTGCGTCGTCACCGCCAGGTGATCGAAATTGCCAATGCGGGCGTAGAGATCCTGGACTGACTCCGCCGACGTCGCATCGACAGTCTCGATGCTCGCCTTGTTGCCAAGCAGTTTATTCGCTCGATTGAGCTTTTCGATATTTCGGCTGGCAATGGTGACTTCAGCGCCGTCCGTGAGGGCTTGTTTCGCGACGGCCAGACCGATACCACTGCTCCCGCCTATAACAACCACTTTTGAACCATCTAGGGTTTCCATCGTTATCCTCCAGTTTGTTTACTGAACCGTTTATTGAGTGACCGGACCCGCATTGAGGTCGCCGAACGCTGTTGCCACGGTTCACTTATGACGGATCGTATGGCGGGCTCGGTCACAGACCGTTATTCCTCTTCGGAAATGCGCTCTTGCAAACCTGCACCCGCTTGCGCATATTCGGGGTATCTGGGATGTGGAATCAGGGGGACCACTTCGACCTGGCTCATGTAGGGATAAAGCGGCATCTTGCGTATTTGCTCGTTCACGGCCACGTGATCCGACATATCCCATATGGCGACCACACCTTTGGCGTTTGCCTTTCGCCACAGGCCGAGCAGCTTGCGCGACCGAATCATCTCTTCGGTCTGCTCCCATTCCGCGGGCATCAACTCATCCATTCGATCGCCGATTGCGTTGTAGTCAATCTGTACATCGATCAAATAAAGCACAAGGATTCCTTCTCTGCGAGCTAGCCGATTTCCGTAATTCGTGCCGGCGGAGCACCACCGTAAAGCACTGTCAAGCGCTCTCCTCCGGAATTCAAAATTCTGTGTTCACAGACGCCGGGAGGCATGTAGATCGCATCGCCCGCATCGACAGCGCGTTCATGGAGGGTCCCGTCATCGGTCTTCCACTGCATGGAACCGCTGCCTGCAACCACGTAGTAGAACTCCTCGAAATCGGAGTCGTACTCCAGCTCCAGGTTGCCGATTTTTTCTTTTTCATGCTTGTGAAACACGTGAGGTGCTTCTCCGGGTTCGACTTCGGCAACGCCTATGAAAAATTTCTCTGAGCCGACCGTGGCTGGATATATGAGCCTTCTGATCTTGCCGTCTCCGTGCAGCTTATGGAGCGGCGCGTCCTTGCCTTTCACAATCAGAGGTCGGGTCACGGCCATCGGTTTTCCGTCTCAAGCGTTCCTGAAAATGGTGGAAGCGATCCGCGATCGCAGGATTTCATTGGTGCCTCCGCCCAGCTGGAATGCGCGCACGTCACGCAGCAGGCGTTCAAGAGGGAATTCGCGTGAGTAGCCGTATCCGCCATGAATCTGCATCGCCCTGTCGCAGATCTTGAACGCGGCTTCCCCTGCAAACAACTTCGCAATTGCCGCCTTGTGCGGGGCTTCTGGATGGCCCTGTGCAAGCAGTTCCGCAGCCTGATATATCAGGGCGCGCATGGCTTCCAGATCGGTCGCCATATCCGCGAGCATCCATTGCAATCCCTGGAACTTCATGAGTTCTCGACCGAATGCTTTTCTCTCTGTCATGTACTGCACGGAAAGTTCGTACGCCTCGGTGGCGTTGCCCAGGCAAAGCGCGGGGTTCAGCACCCGGGTCTGATTCAAGCCCTGCATGATCCTGGAGAAAGATCCCGGCGCAATGAGCATCTTGTCCTTGCCGACCCGACATCCATCTAGGATGACTTCAGCTGAACCGCCCCCCCTGAGACCCATGTGATCATCGGCGGCGCCGATGGTCAATCCCGGAGCGCCTCGATCAACCAGGAAGGCGCCAATGCCCGCCGAGCCCTGTACGTCGCCAATTCTGGCAAAGACGATGTAGAACTCCGCGATTTGCGCTCTCGTGATGAAGCACTTGGTGCCCGTAATCTCGAATTCGTCACCGATTTCCACTGCCCTGGTGCGCATCTCGGACGCTGCGGACCCGGCTTCCGGTTCGGTCATGGCCCAGCATCCGAGGGTGTCTCCGAGAGCCAGCCCCGGAAGGTACTTCTCCTTATGGCTGTCCGTTCCGAATTTCTGCAGGATTTCAGCCGCCGTGCAGTTGGCCAGAATAAACGCCGCCGTGGGTGTACAAGCCCTGGCTATCTCTTCAACGGCAACGACCGCATGAAGAATCGTGGCGCCGCTGCCCCCGTATTTCTCGTCTATCGTGATGCCGGCAAGGCCATTTTCGCCCAGTGCCTTCAGGTTTTCGATTGGCGGAATCGAGTGCCTGTCCCAATAGGCGGCCTTTTCCCGAAACCTGCTATTGGTAAGCTGTCGCGCCGAGTCCCGAAGCAAGTCCAACTCTTCCTGAATTTCCGGCGTCAGCCCCATTGGCATATCCATGTAACGACGTTATTCAATCAGCACTTCGCGCCAGGCGCTCAAAGGTTAAAGAAATCTATACATTAACAATACATGTATAGTACGCTCAATTGGATTGTAAGAACAACGCCGAGAAATATCCAGGTGACCGGTGCAACAACTACGTCTCCGACTGTGCCAATCCGAGAGAATCTCTTTGTCCAGTCCGACAGTTCCGAACCCAGGCTGTTCGCACGACAGTGTGAGGATACCGGTCAGGTCTTCTATCCGCGAGACTCGATAGAACCAGGCGTGTCGTTGAAGCGGAATCTCCGCGACATTGAACTGGAGGGACGCGGACACATTGTCGCCTTTACGGTCGTACGAAGAGCCTTGCCCGGATTTGAGTCACCCTATGCACTGGCGGTGGTGGAATTGAAGGAAGGGGTGTCCCTGTTTGCTCAAATCGAGGGATGGACGGAAAATACACTGAAGGTGGGAGCACCCGTCAAAATGTTGATCGGAACGATCAGGAAAGAGCGAGACGGCACACGAATGGTGGGTCCGAAATTTCAAATCGTGACTGGCGGCTAGCTGCGGGAAACCGGGATGAAGAAAGTTTTCGTCGTTGCCGCCGGAATGACAAGGTTTGGAGCCCAGTTTGACATTTCGGTGCACGAACTGGCGAGACAGGCAGTTGCCGAAGCCCTGGAAACTTCTCTCATCGACGCTGAGCAAGTTCAGGCGATCTTCGCGGGACATGCGTACCAAGGCCCTTGTCTGAGCCAGAAGGTACTCGTCAAATTAGGCATGGAGGGTATCCCGGCGCTGAATCTCGAAAATGCCTGCGCCAGCGGGGCAACGGCGCTGAAGACGGCCATGAACGCCATCCGGGCCGAAGAATTAGAGGTTGTGCTTGTGCTCGGTGCGGAGAAGCTGACAAAACCCGGCGGAGGATTCTTGCCGATCGTTGCGGACGATCTTGACAGCAGCATGGGTCGGGTGATGCCCGCCGCCTTTGCGATGATCGCTCAACTGCACATGCGCCGGTATGGCACGACGCTCGAGCAAATGGCAAGTGTCTCCGTAAAAAATCGCCGAAACGCTGTCCTCAACCCCCGCTCTACTCAAGAGAAAGAGACAACTGTTGATGAAGTGCTGAGTTCTCCGATGATTGCCGATCCGATCACGCGAAACATGTGCTGTCCGATATCGGACGGCGCAGCCGCCATCGTATTGGCATCTGAAGCGGCGGCCGGGAACCTGACCAGCCACCCGATCGAAGTGCGCGCCTGCGTATTGAACTCGGGAATCCGCACTCGCTATGGGATTGTTGACGACAAGTCTGAAATGTCAATCAGGGCAGCTGCAGAGGCGTACAAGATCGCTGGTATTCAACCGACCGAAATAGATGTCTGCGAAATGCACGATCCGTTTCCGATTGCGGAACTTGTCCACTACGAAGATCTGGGATTCTGCGCACCCGGCGAATCCGGTCGGATGATTGACGAGGGCCGTACGGAGCTGGATGGCGACGTGGCAGTGTCACCTTCAGGAGGGCTCCTCGGCAAGGGCCATCCGTTGGGAGCGACCGGCATAGCGCAGATCGCCGAGCTCTTCTGGCAGTTGCGCGGAGAAGCCGGCGCGCGCCAGGTAGAGGGCGCAAAACTGGGACTCGCGCATGTTGTTGGAGGAGGAGTTACCAACCTGGAGAGCGGGGCGTGTGCCGTCACCGTTCTTGGCGCCTAGGAGAAAGAGATGAGCTTCGAGCACCTGCTGATCTCAAGAGAAAATCACGTTGGCACCGTGGTGCTCAACCGCCCCGAACGCATGAATTCTCTCAACACGAAGATCAAGGAAGAACTGGCGCTGGTTATCCGGGACCTGAGTGACGATCCGGAAATAAGAGTTGTAGTGCTGACAGGCGCCGGCGAAAAAGCCTTTTGCGCCGGGCGAGACATCAAGGAGTCCGATTCGAATTCGGCAAGTCCCTCTGAGTTTTTGAGTTCGCAAAAGAAAACCGTCGAACTGTTCCGCAGCATCGAAATCTGTCCCAAACCCACCATTGCCGCCATCAACGGCGTTGCGCTGGGAGGAGGAGCGGAGCTGGCCTTCTGCTGCGACATTCGGGTTATGGCTGAACATGCGAAGATCGGCCTGCCGGAAGTAAACTTGGGTGCAATGCCCGCTGGTGGGGGCACTCAAAGACTTCCCAGAATTGTCGGATCGTCCCTGGCCAAGGAGATGCTGTTCCTCGGAACAGTGCTGAACGCCGAAAAAGCTCTTTCCTGCGGCCTGGTCAACAGGCTTTACTCATCTGATTCTCTCCTGGAGAAAGCGTCGGCACTTGCCCGGCAAATCGCGGCAAAGCCGCCGCTCGCGGTGCAGGCGATCAAGCGCGCCGTGGATCGTGGACTGGAATCCGGGGCTGTTGTCGGGGCAGAGATCGAACTCCTCTCCGCTTCGATCGTTTTTGATACCGAAGACAGAAAAGAAGGGATGAACGCTTTCCTCGAAAAGCGGGATCCCACCTTCAAAGGCATGTGAGGAACTGCGATGGATTTGGGAATCAACGGCAAGGTTGCACTGGTTACCGGGGGTGGTCAGGGCGTAGGTCGCAGGATCTGTTTGAGGCTTGCCGAGGAGGGCGCGCGCGTGGTCGTGAACGATCTGGTGGACGAGCGCGCCCAGGGGGTGGCCGAGGAAATATGCAGCGCGGGAGGAACAGCCCTGGGCATACCGGCAGATGTGACCGACCTCACCGCCGTGCAGGCCATGGTGCAGACAGCTCAAGAGGAATTGGGCCCGGTATCCATTCTGGTTAACAACGCCGGCATCATTCCCGAGCGTCGCAGCGGTGAAGTCGGATTGCCCAGCTTTGCGGAGTCCAGCCCCGCGGACTGGAAGAAGATTGTCGATCTGAACGTTTATGGGGTCGCGAATGCAGCCTATTCGGTGATTCCCGCCATGATCGAGCGCAATGAGGGAAGCATTGTCTCGATCATTTCCGATGCCGGCCTGGTGGGTGAGCGGCGGTACGTCATCTATGGCGGAGCAAAGGCCGCCATCCTGGGAATGAGCCGGTCGTTGGCGAAAGAACTCGGCAAGAACCGGATCAATGTAAATGTAGTCTCGCTGGCCGCCGTGTCTCATGAGCAACCCATGGCCGACTTTCTGCGAGAAGATGCCACTGCGGAAAACAATGAGACACTTTCGAAAATGCTACGGGCCTATCCCCTGGGAAGAGGATTGGGCCGGCTCACAAAGCCCAGTGACGCCGCAAACGCCGTCGCCTTCCTGGCATCCGATGCCGCCGTGTATGTCACAGGCCAGTGTTTGCGCGTGAACGGCGGTTTTTCGATGTGAAGGGGCCCGGCATGGCGAAAACTGTTCGGTTCCATGAATTGGGACCCGCGGACGTCCTCAAGATCGAGGACCTCCCTGTGGGCGAACCAGGGCCCGGTGAGGTCTTGATCAGGGTCGCCGCATTCGGAATCAACAGGTCTGAAGTACAAATGCGCACCGGCGAGTATCCCCTTGTCGACGCGCAGTTGCCGTCGGGACTGGGCAAGGAAGCGGTAGGTTTCATCAAGGCGATCGGTCCGGATGTGGACGGTTTCGTCACAGGAGAAAGAGTGGCCACGCTTCCCTGCTTCGATATGTCCAAATACAGTGTTTATGCGGAACAGGCGATCGTCCCGGCATTCAGCCTGGTGCGGCCACCCGATTCGCTGCCGGACACGCTGGCTACCGCAGTCTGGCAGCAATACCTGACGGCCTATGGGCCATTGGTTCTGTATTCGAACCTGCAAGAAGGCGATGTCGTTCTGATCACGGCTGCCACTTCAAGTGTTGGAACAGGAGCTATTCGGATGGCGAAAATGCTGGGCGCGAAGGTGATAGCAACCACTCGCTCAAGCGAAAAAGCTCAGGCGCTCCTGGACACCGGCGCGGACCATGCAGTAGTGACCTCAACCGAAAACCTGGTCGAGCGTGTGCATGAAATAACGAACGGAGAAGGCGCCAAAGTCATTCTCGATCCGATTTCCGGACCCATTCTGGAAGAACTGGTTGCCTGCGCAAGTTATCGCGGAACCGTCTTCTTGTACGGAAGACTCGATAGCAGACCCACCCTCTTCCCGCTGGTTGAGGCAATGACGAAGGCGGTTGCCGCACAGGGCTACACGCTCTGGGAAATTGTCAACGATGATCAGATAAGGGAGCGGGCGGTTGCGGACATCAACAATTGGACTGGCGAGGGCAGGCTAATGCCCCAAATCGACAGGACTTTCGAGTTGGAGGATATCGTGGAAGCGCATCGATACATGGAATCCAACCAACAGGTCGGAAAAATTGTCGTGCGCGTGAACGCTCCCGGCTGATCAGCCGGAAGACACTCAGTCGGATCCGCGGGAACTGAGGGTATTCCCCGAAATCACCCCGCCGTCGAGCACCAACTCCGCGCCATGCATGTATGCCGAATCGGAGCACGCCAGGAACAATATGCCCCTGGAAATCTCGGCGGGATCGGCGAATCGCTTCATTGGAATATGCGCCAGTATCTCCTCGCGGGCCTGCTTTTCGTGGTCCGTGTAACGAGAGTCCGAAGACCAGCCTTGCTCAGTCCATAAATTCGTGTCCACAGCACCCGGGCTGATGGTGTTGACACGTATGTCGTATCCGGATCTTGAACATTCGAGAGCTGCCACTCTGGTCATGCTGTTGACCGCGCCCTTGCAAGCTGCAACGGGCCCCGTATAGGGGAATCCGCTGCGGCCGGTAATCGACGATACATTGACGATGACGCCGCCGGAGGACTTCATCGCCCGAATGCCGTATTTGATTCCGAGAAAAGTGCCTTCCAGATCGACAGACACAATGTTGCGAAAGTCCTCCAGAGACGTGTCCTCGAGTTTGCCGCCCATTGAGAATCCCGCGTTGTTCACCAGAATATCGAGCTTGGCGTGCCTTCTTTCTATGTGGTCGGTGATGGCTTCCCAATCGTCTTCGTCGCTCACATCCAGAAGGTGAAATTCGGCATCCAGATTCTGATTGGCCAGCGATGCGACAAAAGCTTCCCCGGATGCTTTATCAATGTCGGAGACAATAACGAACGCACCCTCTCTTGCAAAAAGCTCGGCGGTTGAGCTTCCGATTCCCGACGCCGAACCCGTAATCAGCGCGACCTTTGATTCAAGCTTTGTCACAGTCTCACCATCAATCCTGGAAATACGCAACCGAATAGCTGCTCAGGTCTTTTGAGAGCTTGGTCTCGAAAGAATCGAACAGGTCCTGAATTTTCTTCGCAACGGGACCACAAGACCCCGAATTGGGTACCACCACCGCGAGAATCGAGCTCTCCTCCACGGCCTCGAACACTTTTTCCAGCGTAATCTCCGCCGGGTGTATCGCCAGACCCGATCCACCTCCGGAGCCACGCGTGGTCACCAGGATATCGTTCTTCACCAGACGCGATACAAGCTGCCGGACACGCGCCGGATGTTCGCCGAGGCTTGCCGCAATATCCTTGGTCGTCACCGGCTCAGGATGGTGTCTTGCGATGTACGCCAAGATTTCGATCGCTTTCGCGAGTCGTGTGGATTTAGACATCGAGTCCTGCGCCGGGCTCTATCGGATTCTCCGAATAATACCCTTTCGTCGATGCATCCCGCGACCAATAGAACCCGAGAGTTTGCAATCGATATTGATACTGATATATTAACATTAGGTCCAAAAGGCAAACTCAAATGCAAGTCGACGTAGCGCTCACGCGAAGCACAAATGGGAGCTTTGAGCTCACCCAGGCGGAACTCGATGCCGACCTTCTGCCGAACGAGGTCCTGGTCGAACTCGTTGCGACCGGCATCTGCCATACCGATCTCTATGTGAGAGACGGCTACCTACCTTTTGGCCTGCCTGGGGTTCTGGGCCACGAAGGGTCCGGCGTCGTTTCGTCCGTAGGTCACAATGTCAAGAAGGTAAGTCCCGGCGACCACGTAGTACTCACTTATCCGTATTGCGGAGTCTGCGAAAACTGCCAACTCGGTAAACCAACCTACTGCCCGAAAACGCAGGAATGGATTTTTTCCGGAACCGGCAAGAGGTCGGCGTCCTATCTCAGCGTTGACGGCGACACCGTGAACTCTGCGTTCATGGGACAGTCTTCGTTTTGCTCTCATGTCGTTTCCACTGAAGACGCGGTCATTCCCGTGCGCAAGGATGTGCCGCTGGAATTGCTTGGCCCCCTGGGCTGCGGTTTTCAGACAGGAGCCGGTGCCGTGCTTCGGTCGCTCCAGGTTCCCGCCGGATCCTCGATTGCAATTTATGGATCCGGCTCCGTCGGGCTGGCCGCGGTCATGGCATCCCACCTTTCCGGCGTTGGAAAAATAATTGCTGTCGATATCGTTCAAGCGCGGCTTGACCTGGCGTTGGAACTTGGCGCAACGGATGCAGTAAACGCTTCCGAGGGAGATTCGGTCGCTCAGATCAAGGAACTGACCGGTGGCGTTGGAGTGCAGTTTTCGTTGTGGGCGACCGGCGCCCTGCAAGCGCTTTCCGAATCATTCGAATGCCTGTCTCAAACCGGTACATGCGGTGTGCTCGGCGTCGCGCCGCCCGGAGCTGTTCTCGAACTTTCCATCTATGAGTTATTCAAGGGGAAGTCGATTCGAGGAATCCTGGCCGGCGACTCAGTCCCTGACCTGCTGATTCCACAGCTCGTCGATTTGTACGTGCAAGGAAGGTTTCCGATGGAGTCCATGGTCAAGTACTACGATTTCACCGAAATCAACCAGGCTGCGGACGATCTGGAACGGAGCGTGACCATAAAACCGATACTGAAGTTTGACCACTAGCTGAACAAAAAAGGAGCAACTCATGAGTCTTAAGGACAAAGCGGTAGTCGTTATTGGCGGCAGCCGGGGAATCGGACTTGGTGTCGCGACAGCGGCCAATGAACTGGGCGCCGATGTGACTATCGTCAGCAGAAATCCACAGGCGGCGGCGGATCAGCTTGGCGTGGCCTGTTTGAGCACCGACGCCACCAACGAAGATGCTCTACGCGGTACTTTTGCGCAACTCGGCGAGATCGATCACCTGGTGTGCACGCAACACAATGCCGGCGCTGATCTCCTGCCCTTTGCAATGACCAGTCTCGACAAGCTGGATCTTGAAAAATCGAAGCAGTTCATGTTGTCGAAGTACTGGTCTCAATTCATGTCCTTGCAGATTGGCGCGCCCAACGTGAAGGAAAACGGCTCCATCACGTTGACCTCCGGTGTTGCCGGATCAAATTTTCTCGCCAACCACTCGGTGATCGGGCCCAACAACTGCGCCATCAACGGACTGGCGTTGTATGGCGCTCGGGAACTCGCGCCGAAGCGTGTCAACGTGGTGAGTCCCGGTCTGGTTCATACACCCCTGTATGACGATATCGATCCGCATTTGTGGGAACATCTGAGCGAGGAATTCGAGAAACTGAATCCGGTGGGATGGGTGGCTGAGCCGGAAGACACAGCGGCGGCGTACATTTTTGCGATGACCGCAAAGTACCTCACGGGTACCGTAATCCCAATCGATGGCGGTTTCCTGACTACCTGAAGCGGTCCCCGCCGTGAGAGCACTCGAACACTCTCACGGGCGTTCCATCATCCGGGCGAAGCGTTCGAAGGCGTAGCCCAGGTCGTGCGGGCCCGGGCTGGCCTCGGGGTGGCCCTGAAAGCCGATGGCGGGACGGCTGCGGTGCGCCAGGCCCTGCAGGGTTCCGTCGAACAGCGAGCGATGGGTGGCCCGCAGGCAATCGGGCAGGCTCTCCTCTTCCACCGCGAAGCCGTGGTTCTGGCTGCTGATGGCCACCTCGCCGCTTTCGAGGTCCACTATAGGATGATTGGCCCCATGATGTCCAAATTTCATCTTCATTGTGCGCGCGCCGCAGGCGAGCCCCAGGATCTGGTGCCCCAGGCAGATGCCCAGGACAGGCGTTCCCGTGTCCAGAATCTCCTTGACCGCCTCGATCGCATAGGTGCAGGGCTCGGGGTCGCCGGGACCGTTTGACAGGAAAATGCCGTCCGGCCTGAGCGAAAGCGCCTCGCTTGCCGGCGCCTCGGCGGGCAGCACGGTCACGCGCCGTGCCAGACGGGCAAGCGAGCGGAGTATGTTCCGCTTGACGCCGTAGTCGTAGGCCACGATCCGGTCGAACTTCCGACCTTGCGCTTCGCCCGTCCAGGCGATTTCCGGATTTCCGGCGTCCACCGGCCATTCATAGGCCGAGTCGACGCTCACGACGCGGGCCAGGTCCATGCCGACCATACCCGGCGCGGCGCGGGCCCTGGCCAGCGCCTCGTCGGACTTGTCCATGCCGGTGAGGATGCAGCCCTGCTGCGCGCCCTCTTCCCTCAGGATGCGCGTCAGCCGCCGGGTATCTATCCCGGCGATCGCAACCGTGCCCTCGTCGCGCAGAAAATCCGTAAACGGCGTGTCCTTGCGCCAGTTGCTTTCGACTACCGGCAGGTCGCGGATGATCAGACCCGCCGCGTAAACCCGGTCGGATTCGTAGTCTTCCCGGTTTGCGCCGGTGTTGCCCACGTGGGGCACGGTCAGGGTAACGATCTGCCGGCAATAGGACGGGTCGGTGAGGATTTCCTGGTAGCCGGTCATGGCGGTATTGAACACCACCTCGCCGACGGTTTCGCCATCGGCGCCGATCGACCAGCCACGGAACACGGCCCCGCCCGCCAGGGCTAGCACCGCAGATTTCACCGGGTCGCGGAAGCCGCCATTACGGAGGATAAATCGTACAGCCCCGCCGGGCGACCGACAAGCCAGCGTGCGGCGCGCAGCGCTCCCGCGGCGAATACGCCCCGGCTCAGGCTCTGGTGCCGCAATTCCAGCACTTCCTCGTTGCCCGCCAGCAGCACGGAGTGATTGCCGGAATAACCGCCTCCGCGCACCGCGCTGAAACCTATGGAGCCCTTCTCGCGCGCACCGGTCTGCCCATGGCGCTGAAACACGGCAACATCGGAGAATTCCCGTCCGCGCGCCGCGGCGGCCGTCCTGCCGAGTTGCAGCGCGGTCCCCGACGGAGCGTCGGCCTTGCCGCGATGGTGCGTCTCGACGATTTCGAGGTCATATTCCTCACCGAGCTGTCCGGCCGCAACCCTGAGCAGTTCATTCAGCACGTACACGCCAAGGCTCATGTTGCTTGCCTGCAGAACGGCGATGCGCCCAGCCGCCTGTTCGAGAGCCGCCTGGCCCTCCTCGCCGATTCCGGTCACGCCCTCCACAAGCGCGCAGCCGGCCTCGGCGCAGGCCGACGCGATCTCCGCCGTCGCGGCGGAGGAGGAAAAATCGATCGCCACATCGGCCCCGGCAACGCTTTCGGCCGGCGAAGCCGTAACCTTGACGCCGGCGGCGGGAAGGTTTGCGGCCAGCCCGGCGTCCTGACCGATCCAGGCATCGTCGGGAGCTGCCAGGGCGCCGGCAAGCTCCAGGTCGCCGGCAGCGGCCACCCGCGTCATCAGTTCGCGGCCCATGCGGCCGCTGGCTCCGAGCAGGCTGATCTTCATGATGCGCGCCGTTCGTTTTCCTTGCCCCGCGCCCACTCGAGCCATCGCGCCCGGCGAGGCTGCTGGCGGTCGCCCTGGCTCTCGAGCTCCCGGGCAAACTGCTTGAGCAATCGCTTCTGCGCGGCGTTCAGTTCCACGGGCGTTTCCACTTCGATATGGCAGAAGAGGTCGCCCTTGCGCCCGCCACGGGCCGGCTTGACGCCGCGATTGCGCAGACGGAAAGTGCGCCCGGATTGGGTGCCGGCGGGAATCTTCAGTTTCACGTTTCCGGTAAGCGTCGGCACTTCCACTTCTCCACCCAGGGCAGCGGTGGTAAAGCTTACTGGAAAGCGGCAGTGCAGATTGGCCCCGTCCCGCTCAAAGAAGGCATGCGGCCGTACGTTCATTTCCACCAGCAGGTCGCCGGCTGGGCCGCCGCGTTTCCCGGCGTTGCCCTTGCCGCGCACGCGGGAACGGTCGCCCGTGTCCACGCCCGGCGGCACCTTAAGCGAAATCTCCTCGCTCTTGCGGACCGCGCCGTTGCCGGAACAGTCCCCGCAGGGATCGGACACGACGCGCCCCTCGCCGCCGCATGCCCCGCAAGTCTGCCGGATGGAAAAGATTCCCTGCCGCACCTGGGTCTGCCCCGCGCCTCCGCAGCGCCCGCAGGTGCTCAATCCGGTCCCGGGCCGGGCCCCGGAGCCGGAACAGGTGGAACAGGTCACGGTACGCGGAATGGTGATCCGCACATCGGTGCCGAATACGGCCTGTCTGAAGTCCAGGTCAAGCCGGTAGCGCAGGTTGGCGCCACGGTGGGACTGGCGCCCACCGGCGCGCCCGCGCGGGCGCAGACCCCTTCAACACGATCTTCGGCGACATCTTCGGCGAAGTGTTCGGCGGCCGGCGCGGCGGCGGCCAGCAGTCCCGCCGGGGCGCCAACCTGCGCTACCGGCTTGACCTGGACTTTACCCAGGCCATCTTCGGCGCCGATGTCCGGATCACCATTCCGCGCACTGTGGCCTGTTCCACCTGTTCCGGCTCCGGGGCCCGGCCCGGGACCGGATTGAGCACCTGCGGGCGCTGCGGAGGCGCGGGGCA
>CAZUSL010000202.1:0-1944 GCA_964622925.1 uncultured Pseudohongiella sp.
TGGTTCGGGACGGCACCATCGACATCGAGATCGGCGGGACGTACCCGCTTCGGGAGGCGCGTCAGGCGCACATCGATCTCGAAGGAAGAAAGACCAAAGGCTCCGTCGTCTACACGATTTAGGCTGCCCGCGAATTGACAGGCCGGCGGGACGTTCTTAACCTCAAGTCGGCGGGGAGAAAAAGTAACCGCTCACGAAAAAATCTAAGGCGAAGCGGACGATGGCCGACGGTCGTCGCCGTCCATAATTTATTTGGGAGAAAATCAATGGATTCATCTATTTCACGTCACAAATTCAAGCTGTCACTGCTTGCCGGCGCCGCGGCGGCGGTTGCGTTTGCCGCCGGTGATGTCGCGGCCCAGGAGCAGCCGGTCAAAGGCGGCAAACTCACCGTTCACATCAACCGCGATATCGGCGGGTTTGACCACATCAAGGTGCCGCAGGGCGGCATGGGCCGTTATCAGGTGCTCTGGGCGGTGCACGAGCGCCTGTTCGAGCTCGATGCAAAGGGAAATCCGGTGCCGCGACTCGCCGTCAAGGCAAGCCCGAGCGATAACTTCAAGACCTGGCGGGTCGAACTCCGGAAAGGTGTGAAGTTCTCGAACGGCGAGGAACTGACCTCCGAAGCCTACACCCATCACTTCGCACGGCTGCTGGGGAGCGGTCTCGCGGGCCGGTTCAAGGCCCAGCTCGGCTCCAACCTTCAGAAGGTGACCGGGCCCGACAAGCACACGGTGGAGTTCCAGTTTGCCGAACCAAATCTGGCGTTCATCGAGGCCATGGCCACCGGCGGCAACTATATCTGGTACATGAACGCGCCGGGCTTCGCCAAGAAGAACGAAAAGGATCCAAACTACAACCGGATGTCGGCGGGTGCCGGCGCCTACATGGTCAAGGAGTGGGTTCCCGGCAAGGGCGTGACTTTGGTCAAGAACCCCAACTACTGGAATCCCAAGGAACAGCACCTTGACGAACTCTTCTACCGCATCACCACCGGGCCGGAAACGGCGGCGGCATGGAATGCATTTGCGGCGGGTGATCTCGATGTCATGTGGTCGCTGAACGGGTCCGGCTTGGCCCGTGCCCGCAAGGAAGGCGACAAGTACAACATCGCCAATGGACATCGCGGCCAGCTGCACATGTCGATCAATTTCCAGACCATCCATAAGCCGCTCGAGGACAACCGGGTTCGTCTGGCGTTGGCCCACGCAATCGACCGCAAGGCGATTATCAAGATTGTCGGCCGCAATGCCCCGACCTTCGCCGATCAGTCTTTCCCGCCGGGCAGCAAGTGGTTTTGCGACAATATCGCCTATCCGGAGTTCAACCCGGAGAAAGCGAAGAAGCTGCTTGCCGAGTTCGGCCAGCCCGTACCCGTACTGCCCATTTGGACGCTGAACATCCCGGCGATGCGCAAGACCGCCGAGATCATTCAGGCCATGTGGAAGAAGGTGGGCGTCGAATCCGAGCTCAAGGTCGGCGGCCGCGGCCCAACCGGCGTGGTGTTCAAGATCGTGAAGGGCGAGACCCCGACCTGGGCCAATCCGCGCGGTTCCCTGGTTCACCCGACGGTGTTCAACATGGATCTGCACTCGCAGAGCAAAAACAATATCTGGCGCATCAAGTCGCCGAAGCTCGATGCGGCGATTGCCAAGGTCCGCGCCGCGCGCACCGACGCCGAGATCAAGGCCGCCCATTGCGCGTTCGAGCAGGCCAAGACGGAAGTGGTGCCCTACATGCCCATCCAGTACGCGCCGAATGCCATCATGGCGCAGAAGCACGTGGGCGGGGTGGTGCCGCCTCATGATCCGCTGCTCGGATATCATCGTTTCTGGCGCAAAAAATAGCCGGACCGTGTCGTGAGACGACGGGGCTCGCGCCGATCGGCGCGGGCCCCGTTTCTTTGCTGATTTCCCACCGGATCGTGCTGCGGATTCCTTGACT
>CAZUSL010000203.1:0-55132 GCA_964622925.1 uncultured Pseudohongiella sp.
AGGCTCGAACGGGCTCTCACGGCGGGAATCGACATGGTGCTCGTATGCAACGACAGAAGAGCCACGCGCCGCGCGGTGCGCTGGCTGGACCGGCAAAACCTTGCCGGCAGCCCCCGCTTGCAGCGCATGCGGGCGCAGCCGACGCTTGCGCCGGATTCGGAGCAATGGCGCAAAGCGGTTGAAAGCGTCAGCAGTCTGCATGCTGCCGCTTCCACGCAATCCTGAGCCTGAAAGTACCGGCAGCCCGGAAAGAGAGGCGCGACCCACATGACTGTATTGAACGATTTCGCCTGGATAGGGCAAATATTACTGGTGCTGACGCTGGCCCTGGTGGCCGGCGTCGTCGTCAAGCGCATACTCGCCGGCCTTGAAAAGCAGTCGGCGAAGACCTCTACCGTCTGGGACGACGCCTTGCTGGAAGCCGCGCGGCGCCCATTGCGTGCGCTGATCGTCCTGTACGCCGCCGTCTTCGTCCTGGAGATCGCGATAACGCAATTGCAGCAATTCCAGCTTCAGCAGGGGGCCATGTTTTTCACGGCGCAGAACGGCCTGCTTTTCCCGGCCCTCAGACAGATTATCGTCATCCTGCTGCTGGCCTGGTTTCTGCTGGGATTTACCAACTGCTTCGAACGGCGCCTGCTGGAGCAACTCAAGGCCGAGCCGGACCAGGTGCAGACGCGCATGGACCCGACGACCTTGCAGGCCCTTGTGCGCCTGCTGCGCCTGGTGATAACGATAGCGGCCGTACTCGTCGTATTGCCGACACTGGGAGTCGAAATTACCGCCGTGCTCGCCTTCGGCGGCATCGGCGGCATCGCCGTCGGTTTCGCGGCCCAGGATCTGCTGGCGAACTTCTTCGGCGGACTGATGATCTATCTCGACCGCCCCTTTGCCATCGGCGACTGGATCCGCTCGCCGGATCGGGAAATCGAAGGCACGGTGGAAAAAATCGGCTGGCGTCTAACCATCGTGCGCACTTTCGACAAGCGGCCGCTATACGTTCCCAACTCGGTGTTCAACAAGCTTTCACTGGAAAATCCCTCGCGCATGTCTCACCGCCGCATCTACGAAACCATCGGCATCCGTTACCAGGACGCGGACAAGATGGATACCATCGTGGAAGACGTGAAGGCCATGTTGCGGGCGCACGAGGAGATCGACACCAGCCAGACCATGATCGTCAATTTCAATTATTTCGCGCCATCATCGCTGGATTTCTTTGTGTATACGTTTACCAAAACCACCAACTGGATTCGGTTTCACGAGATCAAGCAGGACGTGCTCTTGCGGATCGTGGCAATCATTCATTCCCATGACGCCGATATCGCCTTCCCGACTACAACCATCGACGGGCTGCCGGCGGTGTCGCCGGAACCCTGAGCGCCGTGCCGACCGCAGACGAGATAGCCGCGGTCGCGAGCCGCGCGACTCGCATCCACGACGCCGGCCGGGTCGAAGCGGCCCTGGACAAGATGGCGCGGGAGATTAGCGCTGCACTCGCCGGCAGCGATCCCATCCTGCTGTGCGTGATGAACGGCGGGCTGATCGTCACCGGCCTGCTCGCGGTGCGGCTGCAATTTCCCCTGCAAATCGATTATCTGCATATGACCCGGTATCGCGGCGCGACCTCGGGCGGGGAGATCGAATGCCGGGTCATGCCCGCCCTCGACCTGCGCGGGCGCGTCGTACTCGTCGTCGACGATATTCTCGATGAAGGCAACACCCTGTCGGCCGTATTGCGCTTTTGCCGGGAGCAGGGGGCGGCCCGCGTCCTGTCGGCGGTGCTCGTGGACAAGCGGCGGCCCCGGCCCGAGGCGCTTGCGGCGGCCGATTTTTCCGGCCTGCACGTTCCCGACCGCTACGTCTATGGCTATGGCATGGACTACAAAAACTATCTGCGCAATGCGGACGGCATTTACGCGGTGGCCGACGAGGACATGTAGGAACGGCACCAATGCGCGATTTCCTCGCGGCGGCCCCGGCAACGTACGCGGGGGAGTTTGCGCACGAGTTGGTATTCGTACATCGGATCGTAGTAATTCTCGAGCAGGAGAGAGATCCATTGCCGGTGCAGCGCAAGACTTTCCCGCCGTTCCATGATGAAGGCCTGCCGCATCAAGGCGCCCGTCTCGCGGAAACCGCCGTCTCCGAGCCTGCGGCGGATCCTCTCCAGGCTCTTGAGCAGCGAGCGCTCCAACATGGCTGCGCCCCGGCCGGGACTGTGTCCTTCCCAGGCGGCGAGATTGGCAAGTATGTAGTCGTGCAGGATCGTTTCGACCCGAACTTCCAGGCTTTCTTCGATGAGGACGAGCGGCGCCTGTTTCATGCGGTCGAACAACACGTGGGGGATGGCGAGCGATCCCACGGCGCGGCTTTCGTCTTCGACGATCAACACAGGCAGCGACTCGAATTCCAGTTTCAGCAAGGCGACAGCCATGGCGTTTTCGAAGTCGATCTGGGACGGTTGCGGATCGGGCAGGGCGCCGAAAGCCGAACCGCGATGCCGCGCGGCGCCTTCGATATCCAGTGCGCAAGGCATTTTCGTGACCAGATGCGTCTTGCCGCAGCCGGTCTTGCCCGCAATAACGAGAAAATCGAGTTTCGACGCCTCCTCGAGCACGTGCAGCAGAAAGCCGCGCAAGGCCTTGTAGCCTCCCGGCACGAGCGATATTTCGACGCCTTCTTCCCGCAGCCATTGCTGTACGACATGGGATCGCTGTCCGCCGCGGAAACAATACAGGCGCGCTGCGGGATTGCGCTCGATGAAACTCCGCCAGCGTTCGACGAGCGCGGCCCTCGACCCGCCGCTCACGAGCTTGTGGCCGAGCCTGGTCGCGGCCTCGCCGCCGCTGTGGCGATACATGCTTCCCACCTCGGCGCGTTGCGCGTCCGTGAGCAATGGGATGTTGGTGCTCGTGGGGAAAGCCCCCCTGGCGAATTCCATCGGCGAGCGCACGTCGAGCAAGGGGCAGTCGCGCTTGAACAGGAGGGCGAAATCCGATTGCATGGAGTCTGCTGGCATAATGCGGGAACAGCTTGATGCGACGGCCAGTTTATCACCTGAACCAGAGAGAATTTCTTGAAAGGCAAAACCAGCGACAGTACAGACCCGGCGCCGGATCCGTTCCGAATGATCCGCCGCCTGAAAGGGCCGCGCGGTCCGGCGCCGGTGCATCTCTGGGATCCGCCTTTCTGCGGCGATATCGATCTGCGCATCGCGCGCGACGGCGTCTGGCACCACGAGGGCAGACCGATCCGGCGTCAGGCCATGGTCAATCTGTTCGCTTCGATCCTGAAACGGGAAGGTGACGAATTTTTCCTCGTCAACCCGGTGGAAAAAATGCGCATCCAGGTGGACGATTGCCCGTTTCTGGTCACGGACATGGAAATCCGTAACCCCGGCCCGGACCAGGTGATTGTCTTTTTCACCAATGTCGAGGAGACCGTCGAAGTCGGCGCGGAACATCCGATCAACGTTACCGGCGTTGAAGAGCCGCATCCCACGGTGCATGTGCGCGGCGGCCTGGACGCCTTGCTCAGCCGGCCCGTGTTCTACCGCCTGGTC
The DNA here is from genome assembly GCA_964622925.1 of uncultured Pseudohongiella sp. GTDB lineage: Bacteria > Pseudomonadota > Gammaproteobacteria > Pseudomonadales > Pseudohongiellaceae > UBA9145. Next base: position 3,566 of record CAZUSL010000203.1, read on the forward strand.
GCGGCCGCCAGACAATACCGGGAAGACGGCGAAATCGTTACCGGCGTCGACAGCAATGGCTGTTTCTTCGAGTTGGGCAGAACCGCCCCGGAGCCCACATAGCATTCCGGTTGACCCTTTTCGGCAAAAGCGGCATTATTGCCGCCCGTTTCAGCACCCCCACGGATCCCTCCATTCATGAAGATACTCGTGGCCGTCAAGCGCGTAGTCGACGCCAATGTCAAGGTCCGCGTCAAATCCGACGGCACGGGCATGGAACTCGCCAATGCGAAAATGGCGATGAATCCCTTTTGCGAGATTGCGGTCGAACAGGCCGTACGCATGAAGGAACAGGGTCAGGCCGAAGAAATCGTGGCGGTCTCGGTCGGCCCCCAGGTCTGCCAGGAGCAATTGCGCACCGCGCTTGCGCTCGGTTGCGACCGCGGCATTCTGGTAACCGCCGACAGCGATGTCGCGCCCTTGCAGGTCGCCAGGATTCTCAAGGCTCTCCTGGATCGGGAAACCCCCGATCTGGTCATCCTGGGCAAACAGTCCATCGATAGCGACAACAACCAGGTCGGACAGATGCTGGCGGCGCTCGCCGGCATGGGCCAGGGCACTTTCGCCTGCAAGGCCGAACTCGATGACGGCCGCATTACGGTAACCAGGGAAATCGACGGCGGCGAACAGACGGTTTCACTGAAGCTGCCGGCGGTCGTCACTACCGACCTGCGCCTGAACGAACCCCGTTACGCCTCGCTGCCCAATATCATGAAGGCCAAGCGCAAGCCGATCGACGAGTTGACGCCGGCCGATCTGGGCGTGGATACCGCCTCGAACCTTGCGACCTTGCGCGTATCGCCTCCCTCCGAGCGGGAAGCCGGAATCATCGTCGAGACCGTCCATGATCTCGTCGACAAATTGAAAACCGACGCGAGAGTCATCTAGTAATCCAGGAAACCGGCATGTCGATATTGGTCATCGCGGAACACGACAATACCTCGCTCAAGGCGGCGAGCCTGAACGCGGTCGCCGCCGCCGCGGAAATCGCGGGACATCTCGACCAGGCCGAAATACACGTGCTGGTGGCGGGGCATCAATGCGTTGGCGCGGCCGAAGCCGCTGCCGCGATTGCCGGAGTCGCCAGGGTGATCCTCGCCGACGCCGCCTGCTACGAACATCAATTGCCCGAGAACCTGGCGCCGCTGGCGCGGGATCTGGCCGGCTCATATTCCCATGTGCTGGCGCCGGCGACCACTACCGGCAAGAACCTCATGCCGCGGATTGCGGCGCTGCTGGACGTCGCACAGATTTCCGATATTTCCTCCGTCGAATCGGCGGACACATTCGTGCGGCCGATCTACGCCGGCAATGCGCTGGCGACGGTGCAGTCTCAAGACCCCGTCAAGATCATCACCGTGCGCATAACCGCCTTCGATGCCCAGGGCGGCGGTTCGGCTTCGATCGAGAATTGCGATATCGTCGTCGACCAGGACCTGTCCGCATTCGTCGACGAAAACCTTTCCGTTTCCGAGCGGCCGGAACTGACTTCGGCGAAAGTCGTGATTTCAGGCGGCAGAGGCATGCAGAACGGCGAGAACTTCGTCTTGCTCGAAAAAATCGCCGACAAGTTGAATGCCGCCATCGGCGCCTCGCGCGCGGCCGTCGACGCGGGATTCGTGCCGAACGACATGCAGGTCGGACAGACCGGCAAGATCGTCGCGCCGGAGCTCTACATCGCGGTCGGTATTTCCGGCGCGATCCAGCATCTCGCCGGCATGAAGGACAGCAAGGTCATTGTCGCCATCAACAAGGACGCCGAAGCTCCGATCTTCCAGGTAGCGGACTACGGCCTCGTGGCGGACCTGTTCAAGGCCTTGCCCGAACTCGAACAGGCCTTGTAGGCGGTCCGCTAACGGATCAGTTCGAAGCAGTCGTCTCTTCCCGGCGGCGCACTTCCCTTGGATCGTTCGGCGCCCGGCCCTGAAAAGGGGGCGCGGCGGGCGCTTCATCCGCCGGTTGCACCGCGGCGTCGCCTTCAGGGCTAGCGCTTGCCCCAGAGTTTGACAAAGCCTCGACCGGTTCGGCCGCGGCCGGTGTTTCCGCCGGTGGTTCGGGTTCCGTCGGTTCTTCTTTTGCCGCTTGTTCCGGAGTCGCGGCCGACTCCTGCTCTTCCGCGGCGGCTTTCACCGTTTTCTTGCGCGGCCGTCCAGCTTTGGCTTTGGATTTGCCGCCTGATTTTGCGCCGCCCCTGGATTTGCCTTTTTTGCTTGCTTCGGAATCGCCTTCGGCTGGGGCCGTTTCCGCGCCTTCCGCGACAGCCGGATCGGTCGGCTCTTCGCTTTCAGGCGGATCCTGTGCGATGGCGCCGGCTTGCGCGGCAATATCTTCGGTTTTCCCTGAATCGGTTTCAGCCGGAGTTTCCGCGGGTTCGGGAAGAGCTTCAGCAAGAGCTTCGGCCGGGGGCAAAACCGCCTCGACTTCGGTATCCTGCGCGGTCGTCAGATTCTCCTCCACGGCGGATTCTTCAGGCGCGGCGTCGGCGGGTTTCGGCCCGCGCTTGCGTTGCGTGCTGCTGCGAGGCCGCTTCGCGGCAGGCCGGCGCCTGGCCTTGCCCTGCGCCGTTTGCTGTTCTTCCGTGGATTCTTCGCTTGCCGACTTTTCAGCCTGACGGGTTTCGGCAGCCGGGGTTTCCGATGCCTTCGCGGTCTGCTTGCGAGTCTTGCCGCCACGACCGCGGCCGGTTGATTCCTTGCGCGGAGCTTTCTCCCGCTTTCCGCTTTCCGCCCTGGTGCGTTTTTCGCCCTTGGGGCGGCTTTCGGACTTTCGTTCGCGCCTGGGCGCCGCACGGTCCGGTTTCTCCCGCGGCGGGCGAGCTTCGGCCGGGGCTTCGGCAGACTTTGCGGGCGTTTCCGCTTCGCCGCCGCCGAACAGATTGCGGATCGCATTGTTCAGGAAAGCGACCGGCCCGGCAGCGGGCCTTTGCGGCCGTGCGTCCGCGACTGCGCTCCGGCTCACCGCCGGCTGCCGATGGGCGTTATCGGCCTCTATTTCGCCGGCGGGCGTCTCTGTGCTGTCGATTTCGTATTCTTCGCCCTTGCGATTGACGCCGGCGATCCGGTAATGCGGCGTCACCAGTTCGGTCGCCGGAAGAATCACGAGGCTGGAGCCGCTCTCTTCTTCGATATCGGCGATTTCGTCGCGCTTGCCGTTAAGCAGGTAGGCAGCGACATCGAGCGGGGCCGCGACGCGGACTTCGCGATTTTTTTCCTTGCTTGCCTCTTCCCGCATGATGCGCATGATCGACAGCGCGAGCGATTTGACGTCCCTGACCCGGCCTTGTCCGCTGCAGCGCGGACAAACGACGCTGCTGGTCTCGCCGAGTGAAGCGCGCAGCCGCTGCCGCGACATCTCGAGCAGGCCAAAGCGGGAAATCCGGCTGAGTTGCACGCGTGCGCGATCGGCCTCGAGCGCTTCCCGTATGCGATTTTCCACCAGGCGTTGATGCTGGTTCGAGCCCATGTCGATGAAATCGATGACGATCAGGCCGCCGATATCCCGCAGCCGCAATTGCCGGGCAATTTCGTCGGCCGCTTCGAGATTGGTGGTCAGCGCGGTTTCCTGGATGTCGGCGCCGCGGGTGGCGCGGGCCGAATTGATGTCGATCGCGACCAGGGCTTCGGTCGGGTCGATCGACATCGTGCCGCCCGAGGGCAGTCTCACGTCGCGGCCGAAAGCGCTTTCGATCTGGTTTTCGATCTGGAAGCGGTTGAACAGGGGCAGCTTTTCCTCGTACAACTTGATGCGGCTTTCGTATTGCGGCATCACCTGGCGCACGAACTGCATCGCTTCTTCGTAGGTTTCGTCGGTATCGAACAGCACCTCGCCGATTTCCTTGCGCAGGTAATCGCGTATCGTGCGAAGGACGACATTGCTTTCCTCGTGAATCAGGAACGGCGCCTTTTTCTTGCCGGCGACTTCCTGCACCGCCCGCCACAGGTTGGTCAGGTAGTCCAGGTCCAGTTGCAGATCCTGGGTCTCCTTGCCGACGCCGGCCGTGCGCACGATCAGTCCCATGTTGTCGGGGATGTCCAGCGCGCGCAGCGATTCCTTCACTTCCGAGCGCTCGTCGCCTTCGATGCGGCGCGAGATGCCTCCCAGCTTGGGATTGTTGGGCATCAGCACCAGATAGCGTCCCGCCAGGCTGACGAATGTGGTCAGGGCCGCACCCTTGTTGCCGCGCTCCTCCTTTTCGACCTGCACGACAACTTCGGCGCCTTCCTTGATCGGACTGCCGCCGTTGTCGGCGGCGTCGCGATACTGATCGGAAATTTCCTTCCAGGGCAGAAATCCGTGCCGGCTCGCGCCGAAGTCGACGAAAGCGGCTTCGAGACTGGGTTCGACCCGGGTGATCTTGCCTTTGTATATGTTTGCTTTCTTGCGCGCCTTGCTGGGGAATTCTATGTCGAGATCGTACAATCGCTGGCCGTCGACCAGCGCAACGCGCAATTCCTCATGCTGGGCTGCATTTACCAAAATACGTTTCATGCGTTTGTTTCCTCATGGATAAACGCAGAAGCAAGCAGGGGAATGCCAAGGCAGGCCGGTTTCCGTCAAGCCGTGTTCAGGGGCGCTTGGCCCGTGCCGGCGTCAGGCTGGCGATGGACTGGCGCCGAAAATACCGGCGCCTGAATGCAATGTATTGTAATGTGCAACAATCTTTCAGCTTGTTGTCACTTCGGGGCCGTCGCCCTTGGGCGCCATGGCCGGCCGAATCGGAATTCCCGTACTTTTCTTCTGCTGTCCGGACCACGCCGTATGGTCAAGCGTGTATGTGCCGGGCTTCACTCAAAAAATCTGGAGGGCCAAAGGATCAATAGAATCAACAATATGCCCAACCGGCGAATATAACACTTCAACAAGCCCGCAGCAAGCGCAGGCTCTCCCGCATCCCGGACCATTTCGTTATAATGCGCAGCTTTTTGTACGCGGCCGCAAAACGGGGAAAGCCATGCGCAGTCATTATTGTGGTGAAATGAACGAATCCCTGGTCGGGGAGGAGGTCTCGCTTTGCGGCTGGGTGCATCGGCGCCGGGATCATGGCGGCGTCATCTTCCTCGATACCAGGGATCGCGAAGGCATTGCCCAGGTGGTGTTCGATCCGGATACGCCGGAGAGCTTCGCCATCGCCGAACAGGTGCGCAACGAATTCGTCATCCGGATCTCGGGCAAGGTGCGTCCCCGACCCGCGGGGACCGAAAACCCGGAAATGGCCACCGGCAAGGTGGAAGTGCTGGGCAAGGAACTGGAAATCCTGAATCGCTCGGAGTCGGTGCCGATCCCGGTGGACGAATACGTCGAGGTCGGTGAAGACATCCGCCTGCATTATCGCTACATCGATTTGCGCCGGCCCGAGATGGCCGAACGCATGCGTTTTCGCTCGCGTCTCGCCCGCGTCGTGCGCGAGTTTCTCGATAGCCGGGGATTTCTCGAAATCGAAACGCCGCTGTTGACCCGGGCCACGCCGGAAGGCGCGCGGGACTACCTGGTGCCGAGCAGAACGCATCCGAACCAGTTTTTCGCCTTGCCCCAGTCGCCGCAGTTGTTCAAGCAGATTCTCATGGTTTCGGGCATGGACCGCTATTACCAGATCGCCCGCTGCTTTCGCGACGAGGACCTGCGCGCCGACCGTCAGCCCGAGTTCACCCAGATCGACGTGGAAATGTCCTTTGTCGAGGAAGAACAGGTCATGGATTCGATGGAGGCGCTGATCCGGCACGTCCTCGCCGAGACCAAGGATATCGAACTCGAGCCGTTTCCGCGCATCAGCCACGCCGAGGCGTTGCGGCGCTACGGCAGCGACAAGCCCGATTTGCGCGTCGGACTGGAACTGGTCGATATCGCGGAACTGATGCGCAATGTCGATTTCAAGGTGTTCCGCGATCCCGCCTCGCGGGAGGATTGCAGGGTGGCGGCATTGCGCGTGCCCGGCGGAGACAGGCTCAGCCGCAAGCAGATCGACGATTACACCGATTTCGTGCGCAAGCGCGGCGCCGGCGGACTGGCCTGGATCAAGGTCGCCGATCCCGCTCTTGGCCGGGAAGGTCTGCAGTCTCCCATCGTCAAGTTCATGGATGACGACACCATAAGCGGCCTGCTTGCCGCGACCGGCGCGAAAGCCGGCGACATCATCTTCTTCGGCGCCGACAAGGTCGCCACCGTGAACGAATCGCTCGGCGCCTTGCGGCTGAAAGTGGCCCAGGACCTGGAACTCGTCGAAGACGGCTGGGCGCCGCTATGGGTGGTGGATTTCCCGATGTTCGAAACCGCGGCCGACGGCAGTCTGACGCCCTTGCACCATCCGTTTACCGCGCCTTCCTGCAGCGCGGACGAACTGCGCGCGAATCCTCTTGGCGCCCTCTCGCGCGCCTATGACATGGTCCTCAACGGCGTCGAGCTCGGCGGCGGTTCGATTCGAATTTCCCGGCCGGGTCTGCAGCAGGCGGTGTTCGACCTGCTCGGCATCGGCCGGGAGGAAGCCGAACGCAAATTCGGCTTCCTGCTTTCGGCCTTGCGTTATGGCTGTCCGCCCCATGGCGGCATCGCCTTCGGCTTCGACCGGCTGGCGATGCTCCTGTGCGGCGCCGACTCGATCCGCGACGTGATCGCCTTTCCGAAAACCCAGTCGGCGTCCTGTCCGCTGACCGCCGCGCCGGGAGAGGTCTCGGCGGCGCAATTGCGCGAGTTGCATATCCGGCCGCGGCAATTGCAGAATTGAGCGCATGGCGGGACACAGCAAATGGGCCAATATCAGGCATCGCAAGGCGGGGCAGGACGCCAAGCGCGGCAAGATCTTCACCAAGATCATCCGTGAACTGACCGTTGCCGCCCGGCTCGGCGGCGGCAACCCGGCGGATAATCCGCGACTGCGGGCGGCCGTGGACAAGGCGCTTGGCGCCAACATGCCGCGTGACACAATCGACCGCGCCATAGACCGCGGCGCCAATCCGAGCGCCGGCGAGGACGTCGAGGAATTGACCTACGAAGGCTATGGTCCCGGCGGCGTCGCCATTTATCTCGACTGCCTGACGGACAACCGCAATCGCACGGCCGCCGCGGTGCGTCATGGATTCAGCAAGTTCGGCGGTTCGCTCGGAACCAATGGCTCGGTGGCCTATCTCTTCAGTCGCACCGGAGTGATTTCCTTCGCTCCGGGCGGCGACGAAGACGCCATCATGGAACTCGCGCTCGAAGCCGGGGCCGACGATGTCGTGGTAAACGACGATGGCGGCATAGAAGTGCATACGAGCCTGGAGTCTTTCGGCGCGGTGCAGGATAGATTTCGCGGCGCCGAAATCGAATTCCGCGGCGCCGAAATGACCATGCTGCCTTCCACGGAAGTCGAACTCGATCTCGACGGCGCCGCCAGGTTGCTGAAGTTGCTGGAGCACCTGGAAGATCTCGACGACGTGCAGAATGTCTGGTCCAACGCAAACGTCCCCTCCGAAGTGGCCGAACAGTTGTAATACGGTCTCTTTTTCCCGGCTTTCCAGCCGATAATCTGGAAGCGTGAGTACCATAATCGGCATCGATCCGGGTTCCCGGGTGACCGGCTACGGATTGGTCCGTTCGGCCGGGGATCGGCTCGAACATGTTGGCCATGGCTGTATCCGGATGGCGCATCCGGAGCAGCCCGAGCGGCTGCGCGAAATCTTCGAGAGCCTCAGCCGCGTGGTGGAAGAGTTCGCGCCGGACGAAGCGGCGGTCGAGGAAGTGTTCATGGGCCGCAATGCGGCTTCGGCGCTCAAGCTCGGACAAGCCAGGGGCAGCGCCATCGTCGCCTGCCTGGCCCATGGCGTGCCGGTGGCGGAATATTCCGCGCGCAAAGTCAAGCAGGCGGTGGCTGGAAGCGGCGCGGCAGGCAAGGAACAGGTGCAACATATGGTCAAGGTGCTGCTCGGAGTCAAGGGCGACGTTGCCGAAGACGCCGCCGACGCGCTCGCCGTTGCAATCTGCCACGCCCATACCAGGGACAGCCTGGTTCGGATCACAGCCGCAAACTCATACAGCCGCAGGAGATTCCGGCAGTGATCGGGCGCATTCGCGGCATCCTGGCGGAAAAGGCGCCGGCGGAAGTTCTCGTCATGGCCGGCGGCGTCGGCTACGAAGTCCAGATTCCCCTGAGCGCATTCGAGCGATTGCCCGAAATCGGCGAAGAACTCGAATTGCACACCCATCTTGCCGTGCGAGAAGACGCCCAGGTACTGTTCGGATTTCCCGACGCGCGGGAGAAGCAGGCATTCAGGCATCTGATCAAGGTCAGCGGCGTCGGGCCGCGCATGGCCCTGGCCCTGCTTTCCGGCATGAGCGCCGGGGAACTCGTCGCGGCAGTGCAAGGCGGCGATGTTTCCCGTTTGAGCAGCGTGCCCGGCATCGGCAGGAAGACCGCCGAACGAATCATCGTGGAATTGCGCGACCGGCTTGACGACGACAGCGTGGTCCAGCTTCCCCACGAAGCCGGGCGTACGGCCGCCGGCGGCCGGGAAGCAGAGGACGCACTGGTCAGTCTCGGCTACAAGCAACAGCAGGCGGCAAGATTGATCGCTCGCATCAGGCGCGAACATCCGGGCGCCGCCGAAACCGAAGATCTGATCCGCCTTGCGCTGCAAAGCATGGCGCCGGGGGCGGGAAGCGGGTCATGAAAGAGCAGCGCGTCATCACTCCGGAAGTGACCGGACCCGAAGACAACCTGGAATCGCTGCGGCCGCTGCATTTGCGGGAGTACATCGGCCAGCGACAAGTCAAGGAGCAGATGGAGATTTTCATCGGCGCAGCCCGCAAGCGCGCAGAGTGCCTCGACCACACCCTGATCTTCGGCCCGCCGGGTCTCGGCAAGACCACGCTGGCGCGCATCATTGCAAACGAGATGGGAGTTTCCATCCGCAGCACCGCCGGCCCGGTGCTGGAAAAGTCCGGCGACCTTGCCGCGATCCTGACCAACCTGGGGGAGGGCGACGTCCTCTTCATCGACGAAATTCATCGCCTGCGGCCGGCAATCGAGGAGATCCTCTATCCGGCGATGGAGGACAACCAGCTCGATATCATGATCGGCGAGGGGCCGGCGGCGCGCTCGATCAAGCTGGACCTGCCGCCTTTCACCCTGGTCGGGGCGACCACCCGCGCCGGACTGCTCACTTCGCCGCTGCGCGACCGTTTCGGCATCGTCCAGCGACTCGAGTTCTACAGCGTCGACGAACTGGCGCGGATCGTCACGCGCTCGGCGGGCATCCTCGGCACCGAAACCAGCAAGGAAGGCGCAAGGGAAATCGCCCGCCGCTCCCGCGGCACGCCACGCGTCGCCAATCGGCTGTTGCGGCGGGTGCGCGATATTTCCGAAATGAAGGAGGACGGCAAGGTCACTCGCGGGTCGGCGGGCAGGGCGCTCGACATGTTGCATATCGACGGCAATGGCTGCGATCACATGGACCGGCGGCTGCTGCGCACGATGATCGAAAAGTTCTCCGGCGGCCCGGTCGGAGTCGACAGCCTCGCGGCGGCCATCGGGGAGGAGCGTGATACCATTGAAGACATCCTGGAGCCCTTCCTGATCCAGCAGGGCTTCATCATGCGCACGCCTCGCGGAAGAGTGGTGACGCAATACGCCTATCGTTATTTCGGTCTGCCGGAGCAAGCCGGAGCGGACGATCTGTTCGGCCCGAAATGAAAAGCCGCATAACCTGGAGAAAACGGAGTGGGTGAACAACTAGGTCCGATGCAACTGATCTTCGGCGCCAGCATCGAAGTTCAGATCGTCATCTTCATTCTGATCGCGCTTTCGATCACTTCCTGGGGCATCATCGTGCAGCGCTACCTGGTGCTTGCCGCCGCCGAGAAAGGGGTGCTGAATTTCGAGGAACGCTTCTGGTCCGGAATCGATCTCGGCCTGTTGTACAAGGAAGGCAGCCAGATGCAGGAAGAAGGCGTGCCCATGGTCGGCATGGAGAATATCTTCCGGGTCGGATTCAAGGAGTTCATGCGCTTGCGGCAGCAAGGCAATGTCGACGGGGAAGCCGTCATGGAAGGCGCCCAGCGCGCCATGCGGGTCGCGTATTCGCGGGAGGAGGAAAAACTCGAACGGCATCTGGCCTTTCTGGCGACGGTAGGTTCCGTCTCTCCCTATATCGGCCTGTTCGGGACCGTGATCGGCATCATGAACGCCTTCATCGGGCTTGCCAGCCAGACCCAGGCTACCTTGCAGGTGGTGGCGCCGGGCATCGCCGAGGCGCTGATCGTGACAGCCATCGGCCTGTTCGCCGCGATTCCGGCGGTGGTCGCCTATAATCGCTATACGTCGAAAGTGGATTCGGTAACCGGCAGTTACATCACCTTCACCGACGAGTTTTCCAGCATTCTGCACCGGCAGATTCATACCACGGGCTGATCGGGGATCTGACATGGAAACCCTGGCGCGCAAGAAACGCCGTCCCATGAGCGAGATCAACGTGGTACCGTATATCGATGTGATGCTCGTGCTGCTGATCGTGTTCATGATTACCGCGCCGCTGCTCAATCAGGGAATCGAAGTCGAACTGCCGGAGGCGAACAACGAACCGCTGGATCTCGATGAGAATCTGGAGACACTGGTCGTCACCATCACTTCGGCCGGCGAATATTTCCTCAGCCTCGGCGCGACGGGCGAGGATCGGCAATCGCTGGACCTGGAAACGGTGGCCCGTCAAGTGGGTCAGATTCTGAACGCGAATCCGACGGTGCAGGTGCTGATCGAAGGCGACACGAACGCGACCTGGGGCGCGATGATCAACCTCATCACCGCCTTGCAGAACGCAGGCGTGGAGAATCCCAATTTCATCACTCAGCCGCTGACTGAATTGCAATGAGGTGACGGGCCTTGCATTCCGCTTTTCGCTATCTCATCGGCTTCAACGGCTACCCGTTTTCGGCGGTGGCCGCGGTGGCGCTGCACTGCCTGGTGCTCGGCTTCATCGTGTACTGGAACACCGCCAGCGATTCGAGCGAATTCGAACTCGTGCAGCCGACGATCATCAAATCCTTGTTTATCGACGAGAATCCGCAGACTCGCGAGCGGCTCGAACGCCGGCAACGCCAACTGCAGCAGGAGGCGGAACAGCGGCGGCAACAGGAAGAAGCCGACCGCCAGCGCGAGCTTGAGGAAGAGCGCCTGCGTCAGGAAGAAGCCGAGCGGCTGCGCCAGCAGCAACTCGAACGGCAGCGCCTGCTTGACGAGGAAGAGCGGCAACGGCTGCTTGAAGAAGAACGCCGGCTGCAGGAGGAGCGCGACGCCGAGGAACGGCGCCGGCAGGAGGAACTCGCCGAGCGGGAACGCCGCCGACTGGCGGGGGAAGCCGAACTCGCGCGGGCGATAGAAGAGGCCGCGGCCGCGACCTCGCGGACCGAACGCGAAGCCAGGGATTCCGGCGCGGCGCTGATCAAGCAACTGGTGGAGCAAGTCTGGTCGAGACCGCCAAGCGCCCGAAATGGCATGCGCGCTGTGTTGCGCGTCAACATGTTGCCGACGGGCGAAGTGACCGATGTCGTCATCGAGCGGTCCAGCGGCGATCCGGCGTTCGACCGCTCTGCCGAAAACGCCGTTTACCGCGCCCAGCCGTTTAGCGAATTGCGACAATTGCCGATTAATGTATTCAACCAGGATTTCCGAAGTTTCATTCTTGAGTTCCAACCCGAGGATCTGCTCAATTGAACACCTGCCGCTTGTTGCTCGCTCTGATCACACTGGCCTTGTCCGCCAACGCCCAAGCCCAACTCAGTATCCAGATCACGCAGGGCGTCGATGACCCCATCCCCATCGCCGTGGTGCCTTTCCAGACCGCCGGCATAGGTTTGGGGGCGGAAGACGTGGCCCGGGTCGTCGCGAACGATCTCGAACAGGTAGGCGAGTTTCGCGCGCTCGAGCGGGAGAATCTGCTCAGCATGCCGAGCGAACGAAGCGAGGTCTTTTTTCGCGACTGGCAGGTCATGGCGCAGGATTATCTGCTCGTGGGCAAGGTCACCGGCGCGCCCGGCAGCCAGTTGGTGCAGGTCCAGTACGAGTTCTTCGACGTCAACCGCGAATTGCTGCTCGCCGGCGAAGTGCTCAGCGGAAGCATTTCGCAATTGCGCGACATCGGCCATGAAATCAGCAATATCGTCTATGAGCAGGTGACTGGCCTCCGCGGCGCCTTTACCACGCAGATCCTCTACGTGGTCGCCGAGCAGGCGCCCGGCGGCGATACCAGTTTCAGGCTCGAAAAGGCCGATTACGACGGTCGCCGGCCCCAGGTGCTGCTTCGTTCCCGGGAACCGATCATGTCGCCGAACTGGTCGCCGAGCGCGCAGGAAGTCGCATACGTTTCCTTCGAGACCGACCTGCCTCGGATCTACACCCAGAACATCGCCACCGGCCAGCGCCGCCAGATCACCAATTATCCGGGCATCAACAGTTCGCCGGTCTATTCTCCCGACGGCAACATGCTGGCCATGGTGCTGTCCAAGGACGGCAGCCCCGACATCTATGTGCAGGATCTGCGCAGCAACGAATTGATTCGGGTCACCGATCATCCCGCCATCGACACCGAGCCGAGCTGGACGCCGGACGGGCGGTCGATCGTCTTCATGTCGGACCGCACGGGGCAGCCGCAGATCTACCAGATTGAAGTGGGCGCGAGTTCCTTCGACGTGGAACGGCTCACCTACGACTGTTTCCAGTGCGCCAAGGCCAGATTTCTGCCCGACGGCAACAATCTCGTGCACGTTCGCCGGGAAACGCGGCAAAGCCCGACTTACCAGATTGCGATCATCAACGTCGAGACCCTGCGCGTGATCACATTGACCGATACTTCGCTCGACGAATCGCCGAGTCTGGCGCCGAACGGTAGCATGATCATGTACGCGACGAAGTACCAGGGAAGGGGCGTTCTCGACGCTGTTTCCATTGACGGTCTGGTGAAGTTCCGTTTACCATCGGCACAAGGTGACGTGCGAGAACCTGCGTGGTCTCCGTTCCTTAATTAAATGTTGTTTGCTTGCGGTCGAAAAGGATGTTGTGGCCGGTTGAATCGACAGGGTCGACGGGCGGCGATCAAGCATAAAAATTTGTTGTTGGAGGACGCAAAGAGTGGGTACACAGAGCTATTCGATCTTCAGGGCGGCATTGCTGGTATTTTCGCTGACATTGTTCGCGGCATGCAGTTCCACCGAAGATGTGGATGATCAACAGAGCGCCGGAGGAGAAAGCGATACCGGCAGTTCCGCGCAAACGAGCGGGACCAGTGAGCCTCCGCCGCTTACGGCCGAGGAAATCGCGATGCAGGAAGCATTGCGCACCACGGTCTTCTACTTCGATTTCGACGTGGCCGAATTCAAGGCCGAAGATCGGGAAACGCTGACGTATCACGCTCGTGATCTGGCCGCAAATCCCGGCAGCCGCGTACGGCTGGAGGGCCACGCCGACGAGCGCGGCACGCGCGAGTACAACCTCGCGCTCGGCGAGCGTCGGGCGAACGGCATTCTCAACTATCTGATCGTGAACGGCGCGTCCCGGGCCCAGATCGAAGTGGTCAGTTACGGCGAAGAGCGCCCGGCGGAGACCGGTACGAACGAGACCGCCTACGCGGCTAACCGGCGTGTCGAGATCGTCGGCAGATAGTCTAGGTCGTCCAGGTCGAAAACAATGAGCAGAGGCCTGCTGCTTGACGGTTCGAGGATTCTGACCGGCGCTGTCCTGCTGCTGGCGGCGGCAACGTTGCCTGCGCAGGAGCGCCCGTTGTTCCCGGGCCAGAACCAGACTCAAGCGGGGGGGGCGGCGGGCGCCAATAACGACGCGCTGTCGCTGCTGCTCGATCAGAACAACCAGATGCGCACGGAAATACAGGCCCTGCGCGCGGCGGTCGAAGAACTGCAATTCGATCTGCGCAGGCTGCAGCGCGATTCCCTGAATCGCTACACAGATACGGACGAGCGTCTCCAGGCGCTGGAAAACGGCGCGGCGCCGGCCACAGCCGTCCCCAACGCGAATTCACCGGCACAAACCACTCCCTCTGAAACAACCCCGCCTTCATTGGTGGAGTCGCCTCCGGCGGCTTTGCAGGATCCGGCGAATGCGGAATCCGCTTCCCCCGCACCGGCTGACCCCGTTCCCGCGCGTGGCCGCATATCGACCTTGCCACCGGTCGTATTGAGCGAACAGCAACTCTACCAGATGGCCTATGAGTCGGCGATCAACGAGAATTTCGAGCGCTCCATCGCCGAGTTCGATCAATATCTCAGCGTCTATCCCGAGGGCAGATTCGTCGCCAACGCGCATTACTGGAAAGGCCAGTCGTATCTTTATCTGGGCCGATTGGACGAAGCCAGGGATTCCTACGAAGTCATATTGAACGAGTACAGCGATTCCCCCAAATTGCCCGATGCGATGTACGGCCTCGGACAAGCCTTTCAGCAACTCGGCGATACCTCGCGAGCCCGGAATCTCTTCAACGACATCAAGCGCAGCTACCCCAACACCGGCGTCGCGAATCTCGCCGACTCCAACCTTCAGTCACTCGATTGATCCGAATCACCGAAATCTTCCATTCCCTGCAAGGGGAGACCCGGACCATGGGCATTCCGACGGTATTCGTCCGTCTGACCGGTTGTCCCTTGCGTTGCGTCTATTGCGATACCGCCTATGCGTTCAGCGGTGGTGAACTAATGGGACTCAAGAACATCCTCGACCGGGTCGCCTCCTGGGATTGCCGCCATGTGACCGTGACCGGCGGCGAACCGTTGGCCCAGCCGGAGTGTCTCGGTCTGCTCAAAGCGCTATGTGATCGGGACCACGAAGTTTCACTGGAGACCGGCGGCGCCATGCCGGTGGAAGAGGTCGACCCCCGGGTTTGCATAGTCATGGACCTGAAAACGCCGGGCTCTCGCGAATCGCATCGCAATCGTTACGAGAATCTGCAACACCTGCGTTCTACCGACCAGGTGAAATTCGTGATCTGCGACCGCAAGGACTACGAATGGAGCGTGTGGCAGGTCAGGAAATTCGGACTTGCCGAGCGCATCGACGACGTGCTGTTCTCGCCTTCTCACGAAGAACTCGATCCGGCGCAACTCGCGCAATGGATTCTCGACGACCGATTGCCGGTGCGGATGCAGATCCAGTTGCACAAGGTGCTCTGGAATTCGGAGCCGGGACGCTAGGCCGGGCAGGAGAGGATATCCAATGCGGCAAACGGCGGTAGTGCTGCTTTCCGGCGGGCTCGATTCGGCGACTTGTCTTGCCATCGCGGCAAGGCGCGGTTACCGCTGTCATGCGC
This sequence comes from uncultured Pseudohongiella sp., assembly GCA_964622925.1. Lineage (GTDB taxonomy): Bacteria > Pseudomonadota > Gammaproteobacteria > Pseudomonadales > Pseudohongiellaceae > UBA9145. The sequence continues at coordinate 18,883 of CAZUSL010000203.1, forward strand.
TCAGTTTCGATTACGGCCAACGCTCGGCGGCGGAGGTCGAGGCGGCAAGGCGGCAGGCGCGGAATCAGGAAGTTATCGAGCATCGCGTGCTGGACCTGCCGCTCGGACAATTCGGCGGCTCGGCCCTGACCGACAGCAAGATCAACGTGCCCGAGGCGCCCGGCGAAGGAATCCCGGCAACCTACGTACCCGCCCGCAACACGGTCTTTCTTTCCAACGCGCTCGCCTGGGCGGAAGTCATCGGCGCCGGCGCCATTTTCATCGGCGTAAACGCCCTCGACTATTCGGGTTACCCCGACTGCAGGCCCGAATACATCGAGGCGTTCCAGCGACTGGTGGATGTCGCTACGAAGGCCGGCGTCGAAGGCAGAAAGATCACGCTGGAAGCGCCGCTGATTCATATGAGCAAGGCGGAGATCATTCGCGCCGGAACGGAACTCGGGGTGGATTACGCCGACACGCTGTCCTGCTATCAGGCTGACGAGCAGGGCCTGGCCTGCGGTCATTGCGACAGTTGCCGGCTGCGCCGCGAGGGCTTCGCGGCAGCCGGCATCGCGGATGCTACGCGCTATCGCCCGGCTTGAGTTTTTCTGATTTGATAGTAAGATTGCGCCCTCCGCGGGTCGTTAGCTCAGTTGGTAGAGCAGAAGGCTTTTAACCTTTTGGTCATAGGTTCGAATCCTATACGACCCACCACTTCCCCCGGAAAATGATCCTGTCCATTGTGTTAAAATATTCGGCTTACCTGGTGAAACCGGAATGCAGGAAACTCGTCTTTCTCGCGGCGCCGGCGTAGTTGACGAAAGCCGGCTGATTGCCGACAGCTTGCTGGTAAAACAGCATCTCGACCGGGCTGTGCAGCCTGATGTGCCGAGTGCGCGTGAGCGCGCTGCGTACCGGGGCGCGATCATGGATCTGCTTGAGCGCAGGAACGCCATGATCGTCGCGCACTATTACGTCGATGCTGATTTGCAGGAACTGGCCGAGGAAACCGGCGGTTTCGTTGGGGACAGCCTTGAAATGGCGCGTTTCGGCAGGGATTGCGATGCCGACGTGCTGGTTGTCGCCGGTGTGCGCTTCATGGGTGAGACGGCGAAGATTCTCAGCCCGGACAAGACCGTGCTGATGCCGACGCTGGAAGCCACCTGTTCGCTCGATCTCGCTTGCCCGATCGACGAATTTTCCCGGTTCTGCGACGCCCATCCCGAACACACCGTCGTGGTCTACGCCAATACTTCGGCTGCGGTCAAGGCGCGCGCGGACTGGGTGGTGACTTCAAGCATCGCGGTCGACATCGTCGACCATCTGGCCGCCGGGGGCGAAAAGATTCTATGGGCGCCGGACCGCCATCTCGGCGCGTATATCGAACGCGTGACCGGGGCGGAAATGCTGCTTTGGGACGCGGCCTGTATCGTGCATGAAGAGTTCAAGGCGCGCGGGCTGCGGGACCTGATCCAGGTTTATCCGGAAGCGTCGGTGCTGGCGCATCCGGAATCGCCTTCCGGCGTTCTTGAACTGGCGGATTTCGTCGGTTCCACGACGCAGATCATCCGCGCCGCCCGGGATCTGCCCAACCGGCAGTTCATCGTCGCCACCGACCAGGGAATCTTTCACAAATTGCAGATGGAAGCCCCCGGCAAGGAGTTCATTGTCGCCCCCACGGCAGGCAACGGCGCCGAATGCCGCAGTTGCGCAAGCTGTCCCTGGATGGGGCTGAATTCATTGCAGGAATTGCACGACTCGCTGGAGACCGGCGGCAACGAAGTGCATGTGGGCATTGAGCTCGGAAAGCAGGCGATGATCCCCTTGAAACGCATGCTCGACTTCGCGGGGAGAAACAGCCTGACCGTGTCGAGGCCTCGGCCGCTCAGCCGCTGAGTTCGGCGATAGTCTGTTCGACGTCCCTGATTTTCTGTTGCAGCCGCGCTTGTTCGGTAGGCGATGACCCGGCTTCCTGCTCGAGCCGCAAGGCGTATTGCAGTTGATTGCGCGCCGCGGAGAAATCTCCCACGAGAGTGAAGTATTCAGCCCGGGCCTGATGTACCTCGCTGATATTGCCCGCCTGACCTTGCACTTCGGCCAGTTGATACCAGATATGGTGGTCGTCGGGCCGCATCTGGGTATGAGCGTCGAGCAGATCTGCCGCCTGTTCGTAGGCGCGAGCTTCGATCAGGGCGTCCGCGAGCGTCATCGTCAATGCGTGATTGTCCGGATTGATTTCCAGGTGGCGGCGCAGATAGGGAATGGCCTGGCCTTCCTCGTTCTGGCCGATAAGTATTTCCGCCTCGGTGGCCACGTAGGAGATGCGATTGGGTTCCTTGGCCAGCAGGCGCGCCAGCGTCTGCCGCGCGAGCGCGTATTGCTCGTTTTCCCAGTACGCGACCGCCAGCGCGTAGGTGAACGCGTCTTCCTCGATTTCGTTACGCGACTCGCCGATCTGTCTCTCGTAATCGGCCACGAGCAAACGCTTGTCGGTCGCATAGTGATTGACCACCCGCGCCCGCATCAGCCGATATTCGAGATTGTCGGAATAGGGTCGCGACGGGTAGCGCACCGCGCGGCTGCGTGCGTCGGCCACCCGCGACTCGGTCACCGGATGCGACAGCAGGAATTCGGGCGGCCGGCTGCCAAGCCGGTTCAAGGCCACGAGCCGCTCGAACAGTGTGCCCATGGCGGCGGGGTCGAGTCCTGCGCTGAACATGGTGTTCTGGCCGATGCGGTCGGCTTCGGCTTCATTGCTTCGACTGTGGCGGAGCTGATTGCTGACGGCCATGCCTTGTGCCGCGGTAATCGCCGCGGTGCCATGTTGCGCATCGGAAGTGGCCATGACGATCACGCTGGCGAGCAAGGTGGCGAGATAGGGAATTCTGCCGGCCTGGGCCTCGTCGACGCCGCGGGCGAAATGGCGCTGGCTTACGTGGGCGATCTCGTGGGCCATGACCGAGGAGAACTCGGCCTCGTTTTCGGCATTGAGAAAGAGTCCGGTATTGACCCCGATGATGCCGCCCGGCGCGGCGAAAGCGTTCAGTTCCTCGCTGTCGATGATGACGAAGGAAAGCCGATGGTCCCGCAGTTCGGAACGCGACGCCAGCCGGTAGGTTACGTTCTCGAGATAGCTGTTGAGCAGGGCGTCCGGAATGGTCGGCGTGCTGCGCCGGATCTGGGCCAGAAACTGCTGTCCCATGCGATATTCTTCTTCCAGCGAAACGGTTCCGGATATCCGGTCGCCGAGTGAAGGCAGGCGCGGTTGCCCGGAGGCGTGGGGCAGGACAAGTGAAACGCCAATCAACAGCGCAAGGGAAGCCAGCAGGTGCGAACGCATGAATGTGGCCCTGTTTCGGAATGCCCACAGGTTAACATAATTCCATCAGTGGCTTCGAACCGTCGCCGTCTGGTGGGCTGTATTGCAGCGGACGCCGTAAATACATCCCTGTAGGCTTCGGGCTCGGCGTCCTGCCTCGCACGCCCGCTGCACACAGCCCACCAGACGGCGACTAACGCATTGCAGACATGTCCGCGGGGCAGTTGTTAGAATGTCGGGATGAGTCATGAAGCGGATGTCGAGCTGGATCTGAGCGGATTGCAATGTCCGATGCCCTTGCTGAAAGCCAAACTGGCGTTGAACGGCATGCAGGCTAGCCAGGTGCTGAAGGTGGTCGCTACCGATCCCGGTTCTGAAAGGGATTTCCACATGTTCGCCGAACATAGCGACCACCAGATCCTGGATTTCCGCAAGGACCGCGCGGCTTACTACTATTGGATACGTAAAGGGTGAGGCGATGAAGACCGGCATAGCAGGCAGCATCGTCGCCATGGTCACGCCCATGGAAGCCGATGGTTCGCTCGACGAATCCGGCTTCGACCGGCTGCTCGAATGGCATATCGAGGCGGGCACCCATGCCGTCGTGATCGCCGGCACGACCGGTGAATCGGCGACCCTGTCGCACGAAGAACATTGCGATCTCGTTGCCCACGCCGTGCGCCGGGCCGCAGGCCGCATTCCCATCATCGCCGGCACCGGCTCCAACAATACCCGCGAGGCTCTGCATCTGACGCATGCCGCCAGGGAGCATGGCGCCGACGCCGCTCTGCTGGTGACTCCCTATTACAACAAGCCGTCCCAGGAAGGCCTGTATCAGCATTACCGAACCATCGCCGAAGAGGTCGATATTCCCCAGATTCTGTATAACGTACCGGGCAGAACGGCATGCGATCTCGAACTGGAGACGGTGTTGCGCCTCGCGGAGGTCGACAACATCGTCGCGATCAAGGACGCCACCGGCGACATCGAGCGTGGCAGGGAACTTGTTCGGCGTTGCGCGGTCGCAAATGTAGCGGTTTACAGCGGCGAAGACGCGGCGACCTTCGAACTCATGCGGGCCGGCGCCCGCGGTACGATTTCTGTGACGGCGAACGTCGCCCCGGTCAAGATGGCGCAGATGTGCGATCTGGCCCAGACCGGCGATTTCGAACTCGCGGCCGCTCTCAACGAGGAGTTGACGCCATTGCACAAGGACTTGTTTGTACAGGGAAATCCGGTGCCGGTAAAATGGGCGTTACAGCGTTTGGGAATGATTCCGCCGGGAATCAGGCTACCGCTGGTGGAACTCGACGCGCAATTCCACGGCCAGGTCGAAGCGGCCATGGAGCATGCCGGCATCCAACTTGAGAACGCGGACGAGACAAGGAAACTGTATGTCTAGAGCGAGGACAATCCTGTTGTTGGCGGCATTGGCTGCATTTTCCGGCTGCTCGTTTTTCGGCGGCGGTGAAGACGAGGACGAAGGCGGCGGCCTGCTGGGCATCGGCGGCGAGGACGGCGTGTTCGGCATCGGCGGTGAGCCGGAGACCTATCGCGACGCGCGCATCATGCCGCCCATGGAAATCCCGCCGGAACTCGACAGTTACACGATCGACGCGCTCTATGTCATCCCGGAAAATCCGGTGATCTCCGGACTGGCTTTCGAAGACGATATTCCTCTGCCCAAGCCCATCGAGACGCGGCGGCGCGAAGGCGTCGTCATCCAGAACCTCGGAGACCGCCGCTGGATCGTCATCGACGCCACCCCCGCCCAGGTCTGGCCCCTGGTGCGGGATTTCTGGAGCGAGCTCGATCTTGAACTCGATCTGGCCGACCCCGGCCTCGGCACCATGGAAACCGCCTGGCTCGAAGCCGGCAACGCTCCCGAAACCAGGCAGAAGTACCGCATAGTGATCGAACCGGGGCTACATTCCGCCTCGTCCGAAATCACGGTGAATCACCTGCAGAACCTGCGCACCCAGCCGATCCCACTGACGGTCGAATGGCCCGAAGTTTCCGACGACCTCGACATGGAAAGGCAGATTCTCGGCGCCATTTCCCAATACCTGGCGGATCGCAACGACATCTACCAGGCGTCGACCGCGAGCCTGCTGGCCGGCACGATCGAGGGCGCGCGCAAGGCGAACATCGTCGAAAACCTCGGCGGCGACCCGTATCTGCAATTGCGCATCGACTACGACCGGGCCTGGGTACAGGTGCGGCAGGCGCTCGACAACGCCGATATCGAAATCGTCGATTCGAATCGCGATGAATCGATATTCAATGTGCGTTTCGCGGGCATAGTCCGCGAGCAGCCGGAGCCCGGTTTCGTGCGCCGTCTGTTCGGCGCCTCGAACGATGCGCCGGAACTGGTCTTCCGCGACTTCACCGTACGCCTCGAGCGCAACGGCGACAGCATCGACGTCACCTCCGAACTGCCCGAAGAACTGGACGAAGCGGACCGCCTCAACCGAGAACTGCTCCAGGTCATCATCGAAAATCTTGTCTGATTCCGTCTTCGCCATGATTCAGGAGTGAGTGCATGTCCCCGGACTTGTTGCTGGTCTATGTCCTGGTAGCTGTCAATATCGCACTGACGATCTGGCTGCTCACGCGCGGGGGCAAGGCCGGAGTCACAAACGAATTTCTGCAAAACCAGTTTCGCGAGGAGCGAGGCGCGAATGACGAATCCGCCAGGAAACTGCGGGAGGAACTAGCTCGATCGCAGGCGCAGAACACTGAAACCATGCTGAAGACGCTGGAATCCCTTGGCGATTCGCAGAATAAGCGACTCAAGGAAATGCAGGATGGAGTCGGCCAACTCAGCGACCGCAATGAAAAGCGCGTAGGCGCATTAACCGAAAGAGTTGAAAAACAACTCGGAGAAATGCGTGAAAGCAATGAGAAGAAGCTCGAAAAAATGCGCGAAACTGTTGATGAGAAATTGCAGGGAACGCTTGAGAAGCGGCTCGGGGAATCGTTCAAGCTCGTCAGTGAGCGCCTGGAAGCCGTGCAAAAAGGTCTGGGAGAAATGCAGGAACTCGCCACTGGCGTCGGCGACCTCAAAGCCGTGTTGTCCAACGTCAAGACTCGCGGCACCTGGGGGGAAATTCAACTTGGCGCCTTGCTAGAACAAATACTCTCGCCCTCTCAATACGTTCAAAACGCAAAGCCAAAACCGGGCTCCGATGCAGTTGTCGAATTCGCCATCAAACTGCCTGGAAAGGAAGATTCCAAACAATCAGAAGTGCTACTGCCGATAGATGCGAAATTTCCACAGGAAGACTATAACCGCCTGCTCGACGCCTCCGAGAAAGGGGACAGCGAAGAAGCGAAAAAGTCTGTTGAGGCGCTACTGCGGGCCGTAGAAGCCTCCGCCAGGGAGATCAGGGAGAAATACATCGCACCTCCGCACACGACTGATTTCGCAATCTTGTATTTGCCTACCGAAGGCCTGTATGCGGAAGTCGTTCGCCCGGCAGACATGTTGGACCGCTTGCAAGGCCGGTATCGGATTGTCGTCGCCGGCCCGACTACGTTGGCCGCGATACTGAACAGTCTGCAAATGGGATTCAAAACCCTGGCCATTGAAAAACGTTCAAGCGAAGTATGGCAGGTACTGTCCGCGGTCAAGGTCGAATTCGGCAAGTTCGGTGAGGTCATGGAAAAGGTAAAGAGACAGGTCGGCACCGTTTCGAAATCACTTGAGGAAACAGAGGTCCGCCGCCGGGCCATGGATCGAAAACTACGCGATGTGGAACAGTTGCCAGCGAGCGAGGACGCAGCCGAGATCATTGGCTTGCAAGACTTCGGCACCGAAGACGAAGAAGACACAATCAGCGGCGAAGAATGACGTATTGTCGATTCCGCACTATGTGAGTCGCCGTCGGGTGGTGGGCGGTTCAGCGGGCGTGCGAGGCAGGACGCCGAGCCCGAAGCCTACAGGGATGTATTTACGGCGTCCGCTGAACCGCCCACCACCCGGCGGCGACTGATCGAAGCCACAAACCCAACAGTCACTCACACCCATCCGGCGCCAGCAGATTCTCCCCGAGCCGCTCCCGCAAGTCTGCGACCTGCGAGCAGGGGATGGCGTCGTTGCCTTGCAGGTTCAGGGAAATGAGATTTTCGATGTTGAGCAGCGGTCCGGCGTCGGTAATCGCATTATTTGAAAGATTCACTGCACTCAACAGCGGCAGGTCTTCCAGGGGGGTGACGTTGCTGATGCTGTTATTGCCCAGGTCGAGAAAACGAACCTGTTCCAGCACCGTGATGGCTTCCAGCGAGCGGATTTCCGAACCGGGACAGGAAAGCACCGACAATTCGGCGGCGCTTTGCACGTTCTGCTGCGCAAGCGCGAAATTGATGCAGCCTTGCAGGTCGGCGTCGGAGACTTCACCGGTCGGCAATCTCCCGGTCGGGTCGAAGATCGCCCTGTCGTTCACGGAAACCGAATAGTTCTGGCTGCAAGCCGCCAAAACCGCGGCCAGCACAAGCAAGAGCGAACAGGTGTTTCTCACGATCATTGCCGCATACTGTGGTTGTCCGGGTATTTTGGCATCTGCGACACAAATTGTCCCATATCCCGCATTTTGGGGATGTTTAAATGGTGGGGTGAAGTCTTATAGTATTCCGAAAGGAATTGATCGGGGACTACAAAATGCCGGATGACGCCAGGCACGGACTTGAGATGGAGCCTGAAGAGATGCTGCATCTGGCAGCCAAGGCGGCTGAAGCTCTGGTAGACCGAACCAAAGCGCTGCGGAACGACAGGCCCTGGGAAGGTGAGTTCCGTGCGGTGCTGGAAGACCAGTTCGGCGGGTCTGCGCCCGAACAAGGCCGCCCGGCAATGGATGTGCTCGAACAGGCCGTCCGGGATATTCTTCCTTTTGCAACGCGGCTGGATCATCCCAGATGCTTCGGTTTCGTTCCCACATCCCCGACATGGCCGGGCGTAGTCGCGGATTTTCTTTGCGCGGGCTTCAACCTGAATGCTGCTACCTGGCTCACCGCGAGCGGCGCCAGCCAGTTGGAACTCGTGGTCGTGGACTGGATGCGAAACTGGATCGGATATCCCGAAACCGCCGGAGGCATGCTGACCAGCGGCGGTTCGGCCGCAATCCTGGAAGCGCTCGCGACGGCGCGGGACGCGGCGGGAAACCCTCAACTTCCTTCCGTTTACATGAGCGACCGAAGTCACAGCGCCCTGAAAAAAGCGGCGATAATCGTCGGCGTTCGGCGCGAGAATATCCGGGTAGTCAGTTCCGACGACGATTTCCGCATGGACATGTCCGAATTGCGCCGCATGGTGAGCGAGGATCGCGCACGGGGGCTCCATCCTATTGCGGTATGCGCGAATGCTGGGACCGCCAGTACCGGGGCGATCGACCCCTTGGGCCCGATGGCCGACTTTTGCGCGGATGAGAGCATCTGGTTGCATGTGGACGCGGCGTATGGCGGGTTCGCGCTCGTCACGGAACGCGGCAAGGAGTTGCTGCGGGGAATCGAGCGGGCGGATTCGATCAACCTGGATGCGCACAAATGGTTTTTCCAGCCATACGAAGCGGGCGCCTTGCTGGTGAAAGACCTGAAGCATCTCGAAACCACTTTCGCGATGGGCCACGATGTGCTGCAGGACACGATCTGGGGCGCCAATCATCCGAACATGTCGGATCGCGGCCTGCAACTCAGCCGCGCGGCGCGCGCACTGAAGATCTGGATGTCCGTGCAGACTTTCGGCATGGAAAAATTTCGCGACGCGATCCGGAACGGACTGGAGCTGGCGCAACGCGCAGCGCAATACATCGAGTCGAGTGCGGCGCTGGAATTGACGCACAAGGTCACTTTGGGCATCGTTTGCTTCCGCTTCAATTCCAGTCGCGGCGATGACGAGCGGATGTTGGAAGAGATAAACAGGAAAGTGCTGGCGGAAATTTTCTGGAGCGAGCACGCATTCTTTTCCTCGACCTCGTTGAAAGGCAAATTCACCTTGCGCATCTGCATCGTCAACCATTCGACTACCTGGAAAGATGTGAAATCGACGCTCGATCTCGTTGCCCGGCTTGGTCACGAAGCAAGCAAAAAATAGTCAAAGTATGCACGGCGACGGTTCGAAGCCGCGCATTCTGGCAATTGCGCGGCAATATGGATAGCATGCGCTTCTCCAACCCAGAGGAAGCAAGAATGAGAACATTCCCGGCAACACTGGCCCTGTGCCTCATGACCGGTATCTGGCAGCCCGCCGCGCTGGCCCAGGGCGCCCCGAACCTCGACAGCGAAGACTCCCAGATCGCCTATGCCATCGGCATGAACGTGGGCATGAACCTCGTTTCCCAGGGTTTGCTGGACGGTCTGGATTCAGAGATTTTCCTCGCGGGCGTAACCGATTCCTTCGACGGCGATTTCAGCATGACCATGGACGAAATGTTCGCGGCCCTGGAGATTTTCCAGCAGCGCCAGCAGGAATTGATGGAACAGCAAGCGGCCGAAGCCCAGCGCAATGCCGCCGAGGCCCTGGCCGCCGGGCAGGAGTTTCTGGCGCAGAACGGCGGACGCGGCGAAGTCGTCACGCTCGATTCGGGTCTGCAATACGAAGTTCTCGAAGCCGGCCCCGGCGGCGCCTCGCCCTCGGTCTCGGACGGCGTCGTCGCGCACTACCATGGCACCTTGATCGACGGCACGGTGTTCGACAGTTCGGTGGACCGCGGCGAGCCCGCCCAGTTCATGCTTTCCCAGGTGATTCCCGGCTGGACCGAGGCTTTGCAATTGATGAGCGTCGGCGACCGCTGGCGGCTTTTCATTCCCGCGGAAATGGCTTACGGCGAATCTTCCCCGACTCCGGCGATACCGCCCAACTCGGTACTGATTTTCGATGTCGAGTTACTGGAAATCGTCGAATAGCGCCTGAATGCCAAACGCGGCCCTGATCGACGATCTGCTCGATTTTATCCAGCGTTCGCCTACGCCCTGGCATGCGGTGGACAATGCGTGCAGCCTGCTCGCTGAAGCGGGATTTACGCATCTGCGCGAAACCGACCGCTGGCCCGCGGAAGGCTGCAAGGCCGGTTTTGTCACGCGGGACGACGGCTCCCTGATCGCCTTTCGCGCCGGCCGGGGCTCATTGCTAGACGGGGGCATCCGGCTCGCGGGCGTGCATACCGACAGTCCCTGCCTGCGGATTCGGCCACGCCCGACCCGGCACAGTCAGGGCTATGCCCAGTTCAATGTCGAGACCTATGGCGGCGTGCTTTTGCACCCCTGGTACGACCGCGATCTTTCCGTCGCCGGTCGCGTAACAGGCGCTGATGCGGACGGACAACTGGTTTCCACCCTGGTGGATTTCCGCGATCCCATTGCCTTCATTCCCAGTCTCGCCATCCATCTGGACCGGGAGGCCAACAAGGGCCGCAATATTAATCCGCAAACCGAATTGTCTCCCGTGGTGCTGCGACCTGGAGACGGCGAATCTTTCGATCTTGAGCAGGTCTTGCTCGACCGAATCAATGCCGGCGGCGACGGCTCCATCGCCAGGGTGCTGTCCTGGGATCTGCTGCTTTACGATACCCAGCCGCCGGCCCGAGTCGGCTTGCGCGGCGAATTCATCGCGTCGGGGCGGCTTGACAATCTGCTGAGCACCTACGTCGCCTTGCGGGCCTTGCTCGCGGCCAGTGACGAACACGCCTCGATGATTGTCTGCAACGACCACGAGGAAGTGGGCAGCGTATCCGCCTCGGGAGCCCAGGGGACTTTTCTGCGCACCGCGCTCGAGCGGGTGATCGCGAACGAAGACTCCAGGGCCGACGCCTTTCCCAGGGTTGTCCAGCAATCGCTGATGCTTTCCATCGACAATTCCCATGGCGTGCATCCGAATTTCGCCGACAAGCACGACGGCGAGCACAGGCCGCTGCTGAACGGCGGACCGGTCGTGAAAAGCAACGCCAACCAGCGTTATGCCGGCAGCAGCGCCTCGGTGGCCCTGTTCCGGTCGCTTTGCGAGCGGACGGACGTGCCATGCCAATGGTTCGCCAATCGCGCCGATCTGGCCTGCGGCAGCACGATCGGGCCCTTGACCGCGGCCGAGCTCGGTATTCCCGTGCTCGACATCGGCGTCGCGCAATTCGGCATGCATTCGATTCGCGAATTGGCGGGCAGCGAAGATCCCGACTATCTGCTCACTTGCGTGACGGAATTTTTCAATCGCCTCGTGTAGACGGCGGTCGCCGACCCGAATCAATCCACTTGTTGTCTTTGCAGGCGCCGGATGAGAAAGCGCAGGGGATCGAGGGCGCCGGCGATTTCCCGGTCCAGTGGCGGATTCTCGCCATGGATTACGCTGGCGAGATGTTCGGCAGCCAGCGGCGCGCTGCATAGTCCATGGGAGCCATGGGCGAGATTGAAGAACAATCCGGACAGATGAGCCGGCGGCGGCAGGCCGGCGGCGCGGGCGTTGCGGGCGAGAGGCGCGTATAACCGCCTGCATTCGGCGAAGTCGGGCGCCGCTCCCAATACCGGGGCAAAATCGGCGGACTGGCAGCGTTCGGCTTTGGCGCTTTCAATCCCTTCGAGTTCGAGTTGCATCGGTGGCATGAACAGGTTGCCGATCATTGCCAGGCTCTCGATTGCCAAGTCCTCCCCCATGTTTTCATCTGTTCCGAAACTCGCCGAGATGCAATGCCGCCCCCGGCAGGCGGGGAAAATGCCGCGTTCTCCCTGGATGATGTGGCGGATGGCGCCGCTGTCCGCCGACTCCCGGATACGCAAGACTTCGCCCGGCACGGACTGCAGCGGCAGGCTCGCCGATTGCGGAAAACGCAGGGCGCCCATGCCGCAGGCGATCACCACTACCGGAAAGTCCCGGCCGCCAATGACTTGACTGTCCGAGAGCAGGCGCCAGCCGCTGCCTTCCCGGACTATATGATCGATGGCTGTCCCCTGATTCAGTTCGATGCCTGGATGAGTCAACCAGGTCCGGCACAATTCGAGTGGATCCAGCCAGCCGGCGGCCGGACTGTGCCAGCCCGCCCGAGTCAACGGCAGTCCGGCAAGCGCCTGTATTTGTTCCTGCGAGCGCCATTGCAGCACCTCTTCAGGATACAGTCGTTCCAGCGCCGCAGGATCGCTTTGCCGGCGTTTGCCTGCCTGTTGCAACTGCACAAGACCGCAGGGGTGCCAGTTGAGCCCCTCGTCGCGGGACAGTCGCTGGAATTCACGCGCCGAATAGAGGAAACCGGCCAGGAAAAAGCGCGCGAGCGAATTGTCCTGGGCGAAAATGCGGCAGCGCAGCGCCAATTGCCTCAAAGCGTTGACGCCATGCTCAAAGTCCGCAGCCTGCTCGAAAACCGTAACCTGCCAGCCCTTGCGCGCCAGATGCCGGGCCGTGCTGCTGCCCGCGACCCCCGCCCCGATAACCGCGGCTGTCCGTTGCAGTTTTGCGCAGTCGATTTTCAAGCCGGGAGATGCCTTGTTGTTCGCTTTCCCATGGCATGATAGCTTGCCTTGCATCTCCCGCGGCGCATCGCGCAACTCATGAACAGAAGGATTTAGGCAATGAATTCGTTTCGACTGTTTCTGGCGGCTTTTCTGGTCGTGCTCGTAATCTATACTTTCGTCGTGATCGCAAATCATGGCGCGAACCTGTTCACCGTATTTTTCGGTGATATGGCGCGGCTGAACTGGGCCGGCCAGTTCAACCTCGATTTTTCGGGATTCCTGCTGCTTTCGGGAATCTGGACGGCATGGCGCAACAACTTCACGCTCGCGGCTTTTGCCTTGAGCGTATTGGCGGTCTTCGGCGGCATGTTGTTCCTCTGCATTTACCTGCTGTACCTGAGCTACGCGGAACAGGGCGACATAAAATGGATACTGCTCGGCAGGGAACGCGCCGGCGACGGCGGATTGGGATAGAATCCCTGTCGCGGTAAAGCCAAGCCAAAATGGGCGGAACAGGAACATGCTGGAAGTCAGTACCCAACTCAACAAATTGAAGGAAATTGCCGAGCGCACCGAAAGTCTCAGGGGGTATCTTTGACTATGCCGCCAAGCGCGAGCGTCTGACCGAGGTCGAACTCGAACTGGCCGAGCCGGCGGTCTGGGAGCAGCCCGACCGCGCCCAGGCGTTGGGCCGCGAGCAATCCGAACTTGCCGGCGCGACCGGCGCCATCGACGAACTCGAAGCGGGCTCGGGGGAACTGCGTGAATTGTTCGAGCTGGCCCGCGAGGAAAACGATACCGATTTGCTGAATGAGGCGGAGGCCGAGCTTCAGTCCCTGCTGGCCAAACTGGAAGCACTCGAATTCCGGCGCATGTTCGCAGGCGACATGGACCAGGCGAACGCCTATCTCGACATCCAGGCGGGGTCCGGCGGCACCGAGGCCCAGGACTGGGCGGAAATGCTCTTGCGCATGTATCTGCGCTGGGGCGAAGACAAGGGTTTCGCCACGGAACTGATCGAAGTCTCCGGCGGCGATGTGGCGGGCATCAAGAGCGCCACCGTCCATGTCCGGGGCGATTATGCATTCGGCTGGCTGCGCACCGAAACCGGGGTCCATCGGCTCGTGCGCAAGTCGCCTTTCGATTCGGGCAATCGGCGCCATACTTCCTTCGCGGCGGTTTTCGTTTCGCCCGAAATCGAGGACGATATCGAGGTGAATCTCGACATGGGCCAGGTTCGCGTCGATACCTATCGGTCGAGCGGCGCCGGCGGCCAGCACGTCAACAAGACCGATTCCGCGGTGCGCCTGACGCACGAGCCCACGGGAATCGTCGTGCAATGCCAGAGCCAGCGTTCGCAGCACAAGAACAGGGAAATGGCGATCCGGCAATTGAAGGCGAAAATTTATGAAATGGAAGAACTGCGCCGAAAAGAAGAATCACAAAGCATAGAAGAATCGAAGGCGGATATCGGCTGGGGCAGCCAGATTCGCTCCTATGTACTCGATTCCTCGCGCATCAAGGATTTGCGCACGGGAACCGAGACCACGAACACCAGCGCCGTGCTCGACGGAGGGCTCGACATGTTCATCGAAGCCAGCCTCAAGTCGGGACTGTAGGGCAGCAGGATGCAGGAAACCGAAGCCATAACCGAAAACAAGCTGATTGCCGAACGGCGGCGAAAGCTTGCGTTGCTGCGCGAGCAGGGGCTGGCGTTTCCCAACGGCTTCAGACCTGCGGACCGCGCCCGGGAGGTCAGCATGGACTGCATGGACCTCGACGCGGATGCGCTGGCCGAACTCGCGCGGCAGGTGCGCATGGCCGGGCGCGTGATTCGCATGCGCGGCCCTTTCCTCGTGATTGACGACGGCAGCGGCCCCATGCAGTTATACATGAACAACAAGCAGCTTCCGGCGGCGCTCACGGAACTGCTCAAGTTGCTCGATCTCGGCGACATCATCGGCGTGGAAGGGGAGATGTTCCGTACAGGCAAGGGCGAGTTGACCGTTCGCGTGGCGCATTTCCTGCTGCTGAGCAAGTCGCTGCGACCACTGCCCGACAAGCACAAGGGGCTGACCGATACCGAACTGCGTTACCGGCGCCGCTATGTGGACCTGATCGCCAACCCCGGAACCCGGGAGCGATTCGCCTTGCGTTCGGCGATCCTGCGTTCGATCCGGAACTATTTCGAGAATGCCGGATTCATGGAAGTCGAGACCCCCATGTTGCAGATTATCCCCGGCGGGGCCGCGGCGCGTCCCTTCGTTACCCATCACAACGCGCTCGACCTGCCGATGTATCTGCGCGTGGCGCCGGAGTTGTACCTGAAGCGGCTGCTCGTCGGCGGTTTCGAGGCAGTGTTCGAATTGAACCGCAATTTCCGCAACGAGGGACTTTCGACGAAACACAACCCCGAGTTCACCATGCTCGAGTTCTATCAGGCCAACAAGGTTTTCTCGGATTTCATGGACCTGACCGAAGACCTGTTGCGGATCGTGGCGCAGGAGACGTTGGGCAAGACCGCTTTCAACTGGCAAGGCAATGCGATCGATCTTGCCGAACCGTTCAGGCGGCTGAGCGTACGCGACGCAGTCGTCGAATATTGCGGCCTTGCCGATGCATCCGGGCTGAACAGTCTAGACGGCATTCAATCCCTGGCGCGCGAACTCGATGTTTCCTTCGACCCCGCATGGTCCGGGGGCAAGTTGCTGATGGAGATATTCGAGCAGAAAGTCGAAGATCGATTGATCGATCCTGTATTCATCGTCGACTATCCGACCGAAGTATCGCCCCTGTCGCGTCGCAATGACGAAGATCCCGACATCGTCGACCGGTTCGAGCTTTTCATCGCCGGCCAGGAACTGGCAAACGGCTTTTCGGAACTGAACGACCCCGAAGACCAGGCCGAACGCTTTCGCGCCCAGGCCGAGCGGCGCGAATCCGGCGACGACGAGGCGATGTATTACGACGAGGACTACATCACGGCGCTCGAATACGGCATGCCTCCCGCTGCGGGCGAGGGACTCGGCATCGACCGGCTCGTCATGTTGCTGACCGATTCGCCTTCGATCAAGGACGTCCTGCTGTTCCCGCATATGCGGCCGGACCATGCAGGCTGACGCTCAGGCCGCCGCCGAGCGGCAGGTCAAGCTCGAAGCTTCCTGGCTGCGGGAGTTGGCCGGTGAATTCGACCAGTCCTATATGCGCGAGTTGAGCGCTTTTCTGCGCGAGCAGAAAGCCGCGGGCAAGCGGATCTATCCCCCCGGCGGCAACATCTTCAACGCGCTCGACTCGACGCCTTTCGACAAGGTCAAGGTCGTCATTCTCGGCCAGGACCCATATCATGGACCGGGACAGGCCCACGGCCTCTGCTTTTCGGTGCCGCCGGGAATCGCCGCACCGCCTTCGTTGCAGAACATCTTCCGGGAACTGCAATCCGATCTCGATTTCACCATTCCACGGCATGGCTGCCTGGAACATTGGGCGGGGCAGGGCGTGCTCCTGCTGAACGCCGTTCTGACTGTTGAAGCCAGGCGCGCGGCCTCGCACCAGGGGAAGGGCTGGGAGCAATTCACCGACCGCATCGTGCAATGCCTCAATGAGAAGCGCAGCGGGCTGGTATTCATGCTCTGGGGCGCCTACGCCCAGCGCAAGGGCGCGATCATCGACCGGGACGCCCATCTGGTGCTGGCCGCGCCGCATCCTTCGCCTTTCTCGGCCGACCGGGGCTTTTTCGGCTGCCGGCACTTCTCCCGGGCGAACGACTATTTGCGAGAACAGGGCAAAGAGGCCATAGACTGGCAGTTACCGCTGGAGTCTTGACGACGAAGCCCGCCGGGAAACTACTTTCAGACTTCGCTGGTAGTAAATACGAACAGGAACAGCAGCACAGCGGCGAGGGGAATCCACCAGGTAGTCGCCGACGCGGCGACAAGCAATTCCTGCAATTGCGCGAACGAGCGCTCTCCCGGCTGCCACGCCTGAATCCTGCTCCATGTACTCTCGGGAACGGTCGCAAGCAACAAACTGAGACCGGCCGCTCCAAACAGACCGCCGGCCTTGAGCGGAAGCAGCGCCCGCGCCGGCAACTGCGAGCGCTTCTTGATCTTCGCCTTGAGCCATATCAATTCCGGGTCGGGCAATTCGCCCGGAACCGATTCGAGGCTTTCGGCCATCCGCGTCATCCAGGAGGCCACTTGGCAGGTCTCGCGGCAGGATTTGCAATGTTCAACATGAGCCCGCAAGCCGTCGGACCAATCGTTCGAGCGAACGGCCTGAACGACTGCTTCGGATTTCGGGCATGAATCGACATTCATGTTGCTTCTCCCGCATTCCAGCCATGTTTTTCGAGAATCTGCGCCATTTTCCCGCGCGCCCGGAACAGCGCCACCCGCACCCCCGATTCGCGTATTTCCAGCGCGCCCGCAATCTCGCGGTGGCTTGCCCCTTCCACGTAAGCAAGCCAGAGCAGGGCCTGTTGCCTCGGCGCCAGCTTATCGAACAGCCGCTGCATATCGATACTCAAGTCGGGCCGCGGGCAGTCCGGCTCCGGCTCGGGCAAGCTCTCGCGCAATCGCCTTTGCCGAGTCAATTTGCGGCCATGGTCCGCCACCAGGCTCAGCGCGGTCTTGTAAAGATAAGAGCGAACCTGGTGGATGTTCGCGTCCTTCAAGTCCGCGCGGAGCAGGCGAATATAGGCCTCTTGCAGCAAGTCGTCCGCCAGCGGCGGGTCTTTCAGCGCCGAGATCAGAAAGGCGCGAAGCCGCCGGGCCGTTTGCGCATGAACCTCGCGGAATGCGGCTTCGTCCATATCCTGCCATCAGTACCCGTTGCGGGATTCTTTTTCCCATTGCACCGACAGATGCCTTGAGACCGCGGCTGCGGCCGCGAAACCCGCCCCAAGTACCAACAGAATAACTCCCGCGAGGAAAAAATCCTGGTTGCTAAAGACTGTGATCCCGAGAAATCCCAATCCGAGGAACCCGGAAATTATCCCGACCGAAAGCGTTGCCAGAATCAATCGATAAGGATTCGATTCGAATTGCCGCATGAATTGCTTGCCGCTTTCAGAGGCGAGGAATTCCGACAGTTCTCCAGCCGTTTCGAACTTTACGAGCATTTGCTGCTGGACTTCGACTTGCTTCTCGTTGCGATGCTGCCGCAGTCTTGCCCACAGCCAATAGATCAGGATGCAAGCCGCGAAGAACCCAAAAGGCGTTAACAGCGCTATTACTCCTTCCATTTGTACACTCCTTACAATCAAGGACCAAGTTGCTCCGGCTACGCGCCGGCCCCGAAGAATTTCACATTCTTGCCCATACAACGTCCGGGCGGGGATGGTGGTTAACGCGCCCTGCAGTTACTTATTCGCCGCTGTACCGGCAGCCGCTGGTGCAGGTTTCGCGGACTTCGACCTCGGCCAGGCCGGGCAGTGAAGCTTTCAGCCGTTCCCAGATCCAGATCGCCAGGTTTTCGCTGGTGGGATTCTCAAGCCCCTCGATCTCGTTCAGATAGCGATGATCGAGTTGCTCGAACAGGGGCTGGAAGGCGTCGGCGATATCGGCAAAATCCTGAACCCAGCCTTGCGGCTGCTGTAGTGGACCTTCCACCGTCACGGCGATCCGGAACGAATGCCCGTGCAGGCGCGAGCACTTGTGCTCAGCCGGCAGGTTGGGCAGGCGATGGGCCGCCTCGATCCTGAATTCCTTGTAGATTCTCATAGCGTGATGGCGCCGCCGGACGCCGGGCCTTTTGAACAAACGGGCATTTTGCCACAAGTCCTGATCTGTGCCCCGACCTTTGTTGACAGAACACGCCAAGCGAGTACAATTCGCGTTCGCCTGAGTTCGGGTGGTTAGCTCAGTTGGGAGAGCGTCGCCCTTACAAGGCGAATGTCGGGGGTTCAAATCCCTCACCACCCACCAAAGTCATCCCCGGTCGGGCTGACGTCTTAAAACGGACCGGTAGTTCAGTCGGTTAGAATGCCGGCCTGTCACGCCGGAGGTCGCGGGCTCGAGTCCCGTCCGGTCCGCCACTTGCCTCCCGATCCGATTACTTTGGCGCAGTTTTGCGAGGGTCCGAAGCGTTTTGCTCCCGGCGGTCGCAATTCCGCCTCGCTGCCCCTAACGATTTCCGGTAGTCCTCCAGGAAGCGCACGATATCCTGCTCCCTTCCACTAGGGCGCTTCATTTCGATCAAGTCGTTAACAGACAGCACCGGGATAGTATTCTGCGGCATTTACACAGCATGTGCCTATAGTTTCATCAATTGCCGTTGATGCCTCTATTTTGTAGTGCATTTTGTAGTTTATAGATTTCCTGAAACCACAAATTTTTCCTGCATGGCTGGGTTGAGATTACCGCAACTTTCGACTCTACTTGGAAAAGTCATCTTTGAATCGCACAGATCATTGTAGTCGGATACAAGTCAGCCGCCTTCGAATTTTGGTATGAACGGGACAATCCAGGATACCCGCGACGACAAGGCGCGGAATTTCCCTGACGATGCCGACAACCGTTCGGCGGAACGGCGGCCGCTTTCGTGGTTGCTCGATCGAAAGATCGCGGTGCCGGTGCGTGTGGCAAACTATCTCGAACGCGACTGGCTCGTCGAGCGGGCCAGGCCGACACGCCGGCGGCTTACGGTACTGCAGGCACCGGGCGGGTTCGGCAAGACCACGCTGCTTGCCGATTGCTGCCGCCGCCTGCGTAACGAAGGAATCCCCGTGGCCTGGGTTTCCGTGGACGAACAGGACTCCCCGGGAGTTCTGGACACGTACATTGCCTACTCGTGCCGGAGCGCGACATCGGGGATTGCCGCGGTTTCGGAAAATCCACCGGAACTGCATGCGGAAAAGCCGCGAGCGGGCAACGAGAGCCGAACCGGTTTCGCGATGCGCGAGATCGCGGAACTCGGCGGGCCGTTCGTGCTGGCGTTCGACGAGTTGGAACGATTGACCGATCCGGATTCGGCAGCGCTGCTGGAATTCCTTCTCCAGCGGGGCCCTGCAAATCTCCACCTTGCTTTCGCGTGCCGGCAGTTGCCGGCCGGCGTGAACGTCGCCGGCGCCGTTCTCGACGGCAGCGCGAAGATGCTGTCGGCGGAAGATCTGCGTTTCACCCCAGCGGAAGCCGCTGAATTCTTCGACGGGAAAGTTTCGCGGGCGCGGCTGGCCGAGTTGATGACGGAGTCGGCCGGCTGGCCGTTCGCTCTCAGGATTTTCCGCAATCAGCTGGGAAGCGGAACGGACCCCGGTGCCTCGCACGCCACGCAGGAAATCGTGGAGAACTGGTTCGAATCGCGCCTCTTCGGGGGGCTTGATACGGAGGATCGTGATTTCCTGCTCGATATCGGCCTTTTCGAGTGGATAGACGCGGCACTCGTGGACGAGGTGCTGGAGCGCAACGATTCAATACATCGAATCGAAACGATGTCCTTTCTGGCAGGGCTGCTTGAGCCGGCTGGCGATGGGTCGGGTGACAACTGGCGCCTGCATCCGCTGATCCGGGAGTACTGCGCCAGACGGCGTTTCCAGGATTCGCGGCAACGGTTCAGGACGCTTCATCGGCGACTGGCCGATGCGCTGGAACGCCGTGGGCAGACGGTTGCCGCGTTGCGGCACGGGGCCGAAGCCGGAGAACCTGCTCTTGTGGGCGACATTCTGGAGCGCGCCGGTGGTGTTCGCCTGTACTTTCGTGAAGGGGCAGTCCAGTTCCAGTCTGTCCACCGGTTGCTGAGCGAGGAGATCGTCGAAAAGCGCCCGCGTCTGGCGCTGGTGCGTTGCGCTTCGCTGATCCTGTCTGGCCGAATGGAAGAGGCCAAGCAAGGATTCCAGGCTCTGGCCGGCGAACTCGACGGCCTGAACGCCGATGCCAGCGATGCCGAGTTGCAACTGGTTACAGACAATTGCATGGTCCGGGGTTTGCTCGCATTCTTTGGTAGTGAGCGCTGGGGCTCGGAGTTGGTGCGTGCGCATGTGACCGAAGTCGAGCAGCTTGCGGGGTCGGCGCAGCTCGATTTCATCACCCGGGGCTTCATGGAGTACACCCTTTGCATAACCGGGAACTTTAAGGCCGATTTCACGACGGTAGCCGAACGGGCGGCGCGGGCGCGGCAGTATTTCGAACAGAGCCCCTACATGATGATGTCAATCGACATACAGGAAGGCGAGGCCGCGATGGCGCAAGGCCGTGTGCGCGATGCGAGCGAAATCTACCGCCGGGCGAAACGCGTCGCGAACACGAGTTACGTGACCGACGCGATTCCGGCGGCCATGTGCGAGGCGCTGCTGCTGGAACTCGCCGTGGAATGCGGCGGCCCCGTGGGAAACTCGGTACCGGCCAGTCTCGTGCCGGAAGGGTTGCGGCAGGGCAATACGCCACTGCAGGCCTATGCGGCCGCGAGCGGGGCGGTCATGGAGTCGCGGCTCGGCGCCAAGGGCGCGGAAAGCGCATTGGAGAGTGTGGAGGAAATGCTGGCCTATGTGCATGGCAGGGGACTTTCCGCTCTCGTGCGGCACGTGTCCGCGCTCAAGGCTTCGGCGCTGGCCGCCGCAGGACGGTTCGACGATGCCGAGAAAGCCTGGACTGCGGGCGGTTTGCCGGAAGCTGACGGTGACTGCCTCGAACTGTCGGACCAGACCTGGCGGGAAATGGAGTCTCTGTCCTGCGCGCGTTTGCGTCTGATGATCGGGCGCCGACGGTTCGTCGAAGCGCGCGACTTCGCGGAAAAATTGCGTTCGGCGGCGGCAAAATGGGGGTTGAGGCGCACGCTGATGCGCGCGCTTGTACTGTCGATGGCACTGGAAGTCCGCGCCGGGGATGCCGGGACTGCGGCGGAACATCTGCGGGCGTATCTGAAACTGTATGTCGAGACGCCCTACGCCGGGCCGCTGGTCCTCGAGCGCGAAGATTGCGAGCCGATTCTGGTCCGATTTCTGGAATCGGGCCCGGACTTCGCCGGAGAGGAAGCGGTGCGTGAGTTATTGGCGGTAGTGAAACGAGTTGGCGCCCCCGTGCCGGAGTTGAGCGAGCGCGAAAGGGAAGTGCTGCAACGGCTCGGAAATCGGAAACAGGACAAGCAGATTGCCGCCGACCTCGGCCTCAGCACGTTCGGCGTGCGTCACCATATCCGCAGCCTGTTCGACAAGCTGGGTGTTCGCAAGCGGGACGAGGCGGTGCGCCGGGCGCGGGATATGGGCCTGTTTCCGTAATCGGACCAACGGTCATTTGCAGTCACGCCCAACTTGATTGATGGTCGGGCGGAAATCTTTGCAGCTTCTCGCGCCCGTTGATTGCAGTTCCGGGCGCAGTTGCGTGTGGTTACCCAACTCTTTGATTTAATGACAAAAAGACTGCAAGGAATACTTCCACTCCTCCCTTTTTCCGACTCGGTCGACCGTTTAGCTTGCCGAGTGTTGGGCACCGCTTCCGTCCGGCCACGGCCCAACGGAAGCGCGCCGGAACGCAGGAAGGATGGAAATGGATCGATCTCGCACGACATCCGCCGCGGGAGTATTTCGCAAGCCGCCGGTAGCGGAACTTGCCCTTTTTCTGATACTGGCGATCGCATCCGCGCCCACCGCCGCGCAAGTCGTCCAGGAAAAATCCAATAGCGAAGGGCTGGTGCTCATTCAGGAAACGCCGGGATTGGCTTTTTTCGGCCAGCCGGCCTGGTTCAGATTCGAGTTGAGGAACGATGGGACCGCGGCGCATGGGGACGTGAGACTGATCCTGTGGCACGCCTACGACAATGCGCAGCCGCAATTCGTTCCCCCGTATTGCAGATTTTCGTTCAACGGCGGGAACCGGATTCTGATCTGCGAGGTTGGCGATCTGCAGCCAGGCGACAGCATTGGGGCCAGCCTGAGCCTGATTCCGGAATTGCGGTATGAAGACTTGCCGACGATCGAGATCGGAAGTTCGATCGAGGGAGCCAATCTCCACAGCAGATTTCGAGTAATTCACGACGTCCTGAAGGATTCCGACCGGGACGGCGTGACGGATTTCATCGAGCGTCTGGCGGGAACCGATCCGAACGACCGCGAATCCACGAGCGACTCCGTTTGGGAAGTCGACGCGATCGCGGGGTATTCAACCGCGGCAAAGGAATACTATGCGGACAGGGGCGGCATCGAATTGCGCATCAGGGAAGTATTCGATTTCGGCAACGAGGTGCTTCAAAACAGCAAAGCGAGCATCCGGCTGAACCTGTTGGAAAGCATCGAGCTGAACCATGGGGAAATGGAGTTCGCGAATGCGACTTTCGACCATCTCAAGGACGATCCGATCCTGAAGCTCAGGCAGGCCGAATCGGGCGCGGACTTATCGGCGGTATTCGGCAACGCAGCCGGAATACGGGGCGACGACGCCAATGTGATCTGCGGGTTGGGCAACGCGATCGGCCGTCAGCACAGGGGGGATCTGAGCTATTCCCGATTCAGGGAGTTCGCGGCGGTCTACGTTACGACAGGATGTGAGGCGATTCACGTATTGATCCACGAAATCGGACATACCCTCGGATTGACCCATTCGCGTCACGATTCTTTCGAGGCAGCGTTCGAATTTTCGTACGGCCACGGCGTGCAAGACTCTTTCGCCACGATCATGGCCCAGGAATCGCTCTACGGCCTCGACGAAAAGGTTCCGTACTTTTCCAACCCCGACGTCGATTGCAACGGTCATCCCTGCGGCGTGCCCGCGAACCGGCCCGATGCGGCGGACGCCGTCAAGACGATCGATATCATCGGGCCGCAGATGTCCGGATACTTCCTGCGGCCCTGGCCGGAAGGCATGTCCGCGAGTCCGGCGTACAGCGGCGACGGGGATGCGACAACGGCCAGCATGTCGGTCGGAATCCTGACCGGTTCCGGCCGGTACGAAAACGAAGTGGCGCCCGGCAGCACCATAGATATCGTCGCGGAAATCCGGCCCGACGAAGCAGACCTCTACGAGCGAGCGACCCTGCACGTTCTGGTAGAGGATCCCGGCGGGAACCTGTTGCAGATCGACCGGCTGGGTCGAATCAGCGTCTGGGACGGCGAGGCCGGGAATCTCGCGCCATTCAAATACGTCAGCGAACTGCACGTGGTGGAACGATTCGCAGTAATCGAAGATTTGCCGCTCGGCGAGGAATTCGCGGGACTGCGTTTCGAACTTTCCCTTGCCTATCGGGTCGGAGACAAGGTCGTGCGGATGACCAAACCCGCTGCCCTGTCCATAACCGACTGATTCACTCTCTCTTCTTCAATAGCCTTCCATTTATCCTAAACCCGGATGTCCCGTTCGCCGTCTTTCCTCGCCAGCGCGTCTTCGAGCCATTTCTCGGCCGCAATCCGGTCGTCCAGGTCGTCGAGATATTCCAGGATCGCCTGCCGGATATGAAACTGGACCGATTTGCCGGTGAGCGCGGCGAGCAGCGCAAGTTCGTTTTCGAGTTCCCGCGGCAAGTCGATTCTGAGCATTTGTTCCCCTCCTGGAAGCTGCTGATCGTATTGCGCTGGCTTTGCCGGCCCCCGATTTTCTGTGTGTGCCGCCTTCGCCTCCCGAGTCCGATTATAAGCGAGGGTAAAAGTTGTCATAGTTGCGTTTACCACGACATCAGGTTGACATCAGCGCGACATCCGTCTGATTTCCGCGACGATATATCTGCATGACTGGCGGCATTTCGGGCAATTCGGCTACACTTCGGCGCGTACCTGTCGATTTCAAGAAACAAGGATACCGGCGCAGGTTCAGCGGTGGGGCGGATGAGAGACAGGCAAGACGATTCATGCGACTGAAATGCATCAGACTGGCCGGTTTCAAGTCATTCGTTGACCCTACCACCATCAACTTCCCCTCAAACATTTGCGCCGTAGTCGGGCCTAATGGCTGCGGCAAGTCGAACGTGATCGACGCCGTGCGCTGGGTCATGGGCGAGAGTTCTCCGCGAAACCTGCGTGGCGAACAGATGGCCGACGTCATCTTCAACGGTTCCGCGGTCCGGAATGCGGTCGGTCTGGCCTCGGTGGAACTCGTCTTCGACAATCCCGATAACCGCCTGCAAGGCGAATACGCCGGCTACGCGGAAATCTCGATCAAGCGGAAAGTCGAACGGGGCGGCGAATCGGTCTACTCGCTCAACGGAACCCGCTGCCGGCGGCGGGACATTACCGAACTTTTTCTCGGCACCGGACTCGGCCCGCGCAGTTATTCCATCGTCGAGCAAGGCATGATCAGCCGCCTGATCGAGTCGAGGCCGGAAGAGTTGCGGGTATACATAGAAGAGGCCGCCGGCATTTCGAAGTATCGCGAGCGGCGCAAGGAAACCGCGACGCGCATCGCCAGGACCCGCGAGAACCTGGAGCGGCTGGCGGACGTGCGTGGCGAGTTGCAGCGGCAACTGCAACATCTTGAGCGGCAGTCGCGGGCGGCCCAGCGCTACCGGGAACTGATGGAAGAGCAGCGAACCGTCGAAGCGCGCTTGCACGCATTGCAATGGCAGAGCCTGGCGCAGGAGATGGATGCGTTCGAACGGACCCTGGCTGAACTGGAAACGCGCAAGGAGGAAGTCGCCGCCGGTCAACTCGAGGAGGAAGCCGCCATCGAACAGAGCCGGGCGCACAATGCGGAGCTCAATGCCGGCGTTTCCGACATTCAGGGCAAGAGCATCCAGCTCGGCAACGATATCGTGCGCATCGAGCAATCGATGGAACATCACCGGGAGCGAGTCGCGCAACTTGGCGGGGATCTGGAAAAAACCCGCGGCGAATGGCGCCAGACTTCGGACGAACTCGACTCCGACCTGGCCCGTGTGACCCAGGTCGAGCGCGAACTCGAACAGATCTCGGTCGACGTGACGGCGGCCGAAGAGAGGGAAAGCGAATCTTCGCGTCTCGCCGGGGAAACGGAAAGCCGCCAGCAGTTAAGCCAGCGGCAATGGGACGACTTCAGTCTCGAAGCGGAAACGCCGCGCCAGACCGCCGAGGTCGAACAGTCCAGGATCCGGCAATTCGAAAACAGCATCGAGCGCGCGCGCCAGAGCCGGGAGCGTTTGCAATCCGAATTGGCCGAACTCGATACGGAGCCCGGTGACATTGCCGGCCGGGAGCGGCAGGCGTCCGAACTGGAAGAAGAACTGGAACGCTTGCGCGGCAGTCATGGCGAAGCGGCGGCCGAGTTGGAGAGTACGCGGAAACTGCTCGCGGCTTGCGGCGAAGAGCTCGATCGTGTCCGTTCGGGAATCCGGGAAGCCGGCGGACGAAAGGCTTCGCTTGACGCCTTGCAGCAGGCGGCGCTGGGCAGCGACGACACGGCGCCGGCGGAATGGCTGAAGAAGCAGGGCCTGGAAGGCAATTCCCGGCTCGGCGAATCCCTGCGAATCGAACCGGGCTGGGAAACGGCCGTGGAATTCGTGCTGGGAGACCGCCTGCGCGGGATTTGCCTGGACGAACTGCCCGATTCGCTGCTGGCGGATCTGCCCAGGGCGGATCTGACCTTACTCGATGCCGGAGACGCCGCCCCGGTGGAGGCAAGGAAGGGCCTGCCGCCGCCATTGGCCGGCAAGGTCGAAAGCAGCCGGCCGCTCGACGATCTTTTGTGTGGCGTACATGGCGCCGGAAGCCTGAAAGAGGCCCTGGCGGTGC
Source organism: uncultured Pseudohongiella sp. (assembly GCA_964622925.1). Lineage (GTDB taxonomy): Bacteria > Pseudomonadota > Gammaproteobacteria > Pseudomonadales > Pseudohongiellaceae > UBA9145. Next base: position 45,237 of record CAZUSL010000203.1, read on the forward strand.
GAGGCAATCTTCGGGCGGGGGAGTCCGTGATCTGCCCCGAAGGCGTATGGATCGGCACAAGCTGGATCCGGATCGGCAAGGCCGACCGGGAGCAATCCGTCGTCCTGCGGCAATCGGTAATCGACGGTCTGCAAGCCGAGATCGTCTCGATGGAAGAAAAATCCGGCAAGCTCGAAAAACAGCGCGAAGAGTTTCGCCGGACGCTGGCCGCGGCGGAAGAAGAACGCGAACGATGCCTGGAACTCATGCAGAAGAAAACCGCGGACCTGGAAAGGATTCGAGCGGAAATCTCGGCCGAAAACACCCGCATAAAGGGAAATATCGAGCGTCGTGAACGGATTGAAGCGGAACTCGGAGAGTTGCAGGGGCAGATCGAACAGGATCAGGCCAGCGCGGAAGAATCGGGCCGGCGCCTTCAGGAAGCGCGCGACCAGATGAAGGCGGACGCCGGACGCCGGCAGGCATACGCGCGCGAACGGGAGCAGGATCGAAAACAGCTTGAAGAGCATCGAACCCGCGCAGCCAGCGACAAGGACGAATTGCACAAACTCGCCCTGAAGAAGAACGAACTCGGCACGCAATTGAAATCGACGCGGGAAAACATGGACCGCATGGCGGTCCAGGTCCAGCGCGACGCGGAAAGAATCCGGACCCTGGAGGCCCAGTTGGAGGAAGCCAGGGAGCCCGGCGAACAATTGCGGAAACAATTACAGGAAAAGCTGAAGCAGGCCGCCGATGTAGAAAAGGAATTGCGCGAGGCGAGGGCCGCATACGAGAAAGCCGAAGAAAGGCTGAAAGCCCGGGAATCGACGCGCCGGCAGTTGCAGCAGCGCCATACCGGCGTCCTCGAAGAAATCCAGCGCCATCGCGTCGAAAACGAACGCGCCGCGGTGAAAAGCGAAGATCTGCTTGCAAGGCTCGGTCAGGCCGGATTGAGTCCGCGGCAGGTTCTGGACGATCTTCCCGAAGATCAGACCGCGCAGTCCTGTGAAGAATTACTGGAAAAGCTGGAAGGGCGCATCCAGCGGATCGGCCCGGTCAATCTGGCCGCGGCGGAAGAATTCGAACAGCAATCGGAACGCAAGGTCTGGCTCGACAAGCAGAACGACGAACTCGAAAAGGCGTTGTCCACGCTGGAAGACGCGATGAGGAAGATCGACAGCGAGACCCGGTCCCGCTTCGGCGCCACGCTGGACGATATCAACCAGGGGCTGAAAGGCCTGTTTGCGCGCCTGTTCGGCGGCGGCCAGGCCTATCTCGAGTTGACCGGCGAAGATCTGCTGAACGCCGGCGTGACCATCATGGCGCGGCCGCCGGGGAAGAAAAACGTGAGTATCCATCTGCTTTCCGGAGGCGAAAAAGCCATGACCGCCATCGCCCTGGTATTTACCATCTTCCAACTCAACCCTTCGCCGTTTTGCATGCTCGACGAGGTCGACGCGCCGCTCGACGACGCCAACATCAATCGGTTCACCGCCCTCCTGCGGGAACTGGCTGAGCGCGTGCAATTCATTCTCGTCACCCACAACAAGATTTCGATGGAGACCGCCAATCAACTGCTCGGCATCACGATGCAGGAAGCGGGCATTTCCCGGGTTGTCAGCGTCGATATCGACGAAGCAGCGGAAATGGCGACAGGCTGAAAATTTTTGCTAAAGAAATTCACTTAACCGGTGGATATAGCAAATGACCCGAACAACAATTCAGGAACGTGTGGTTGTGGACAAATGACAGACTTGCGTGAACTCCTGATACTTATCCTTGCGCTATTGATTCTTTTTTCGCTCCTGCGCGCGGTGTACGTCATCCATCGCCGCCGAAAGGGACAGATTCGACTTTCCATCGACAAGACGATGGCTGAGGAGGCAGAACTCGAGGAGCCGGAGTTTTCCGAACTTCCCAACGGCGGGGCCCGAGTCGTACCGACGGACGAAACGGAGGAGTCCGTATCGGAGCAAGTCGCAGTCCATGAAGAATCCGATGCGGAAGATCCGCTTGCCGGGGAGAATGTGCCGGTATTGCTAGACCCGGTCGCGGTAACTTCCGTTCTCGAATCGAATGAAAAAGGCCGGGAGCAATCGGACTTCGATCTGGAACTTGGCGCCGTTTCGATGACGGCCGGAGAGCGAATCGGAAGCGATTCCGTGAAGCCCCTCAAAACCGGAAAGCAAGCCGAAAGTACCTCCGAAGCCGAATCCGAAGTCGAATCGGATGCGATCAGCGCGGACAAAATCATTACGATCAACGTGATTGCCGGCGAGGATCGCGTGTTCAACGGGCGGGAACTGTGGGACTTGCTCCATGCCGCGGGTCTGAGGCATGACGGGATGAAAATCCTCAGCAAGACCGAAGGCAATCGGGAAGACGGCAAGCCCATTTTCCGCGTCGCGAATATCGTCAACCCCGGCACCTTCGATGCCGACGCGATAGACGATTTCAGCACCCCCGGAATCAGCATGTTCATGTTGCTGCCGGCGCCGATCAACAATCTGCTTGCCTTTGAACAGATGCTGACGGTAGCGCGCCGGCTTGCCGAAGCGCTGGACGGTCGATTGCTGGATTTCAAGCGGCAGGAAATGACCGCCCAGGGAATCGAGCAGGCGCGGCGGCGTATCCGCGAATTCGATATGGGAACAACCGGTTCGCCATCGGTAAGCAACGGTATCTAGGCCTGCCGTGAATAACCCGGAGGATGCGCCTGCCTCGGTCAGGCGGGAAGTCGATTCTCTCCGGGAACAGATCGAATTTCACAATCGCCAATACCATGCGCTGGATCGGCCGCAGATTACCGATGCAGAGTTCGACGCCCTGCTGGCCAGGCTGGAAGAACTCGAATCCCGATACGGTCTGCAAAGCCCGGATTCTCCAACCCAGCGCGTAGGCAGCGAGCCGCTGCCCGGATTTGTCGAAGTCCGTCACGAAATTCCCATGTTGTCGCTGGAGAAAGCCTTCAGCGAGGAAGAATTCATTCAGTTCGAAACGCGCGCCCTGAAGCGGGCGGGTATCGAAGGCGCCATCGAATATTGCTGCGAGCCCAAGGTCGACGGCGTCGCAGTCAGCCTGGTTTATCGCGACGGCATACTTGAACGGGGCGCGACTCGCGGGGACGGCGTAAACGGCGAAGACATCACGCATAACGTCCGCACGATTCATGACATTCCCTTGCGCCTTGAGGGGTCCGATCTCACCGGCACAAGAATCGAGATTCGCGGCGAAGTCTTTCTCGGCAAGCAGGGATTTGCCGCCTTGAACGAGCGGGCCAGGAAGGAAGAGGACAGGACCTATGTCAATCCGCGCAATACCGCGGCGGGCGCCATCCGTCAGCTCGATTCGCGCAATACAGCCAGGCTTCCCTTGCAGATGTATTGCTACAGTCTCGGCGTTGCGGAAGGTCTCGACCTGCCGGAAACGCTGTTCGAGACTTTTGCCCTGCTCGACCAATGGGGCCTGAAAACCAATGCCGACCGCGAGGTCTGCACCGGCGCCGATGCATGTCTGGAATATTGCCGCCGATTGCTGGAAAAACGCCCGGATCTCGATTACGAAATCGACGGTGCGGTCATCAAGATCAATCGCCTGAATCTGCAGCGGGAACTCGGCCAGACCGCCCGCAGTCCGCGCTGGGCGATCGCCTGGAAATTCCCCGCCGAGGAAAAAAGCGCCAGGGTGCTCGCCGTCGATTTTCAGGTCGGGCGCATGGGAACGATAACGCCGGTCGCCCGGCTCGAACCGGTGTTTGTCGGCGGCGTTACGGTCTCCAATACGTCCTTGCACAACATGGATGAAATCGAAAGACTCGGGCTTTGCGTTGGAGACACAGTCATCGTGCGCCGGGCCGGCGACGTCATTCCGCAGATCGTCCAGGTGATCGAGCAGGGAGACGAGCGCGGCGCAGTGGAAATGCCGGCGGTCTGTCCCGCCTGCGGCTCGCCCGTGGAGCTCGACGGCGATATTCAATACCGCTGCAACGCCGGCCTGATCTGTCCCGCCCAGCGCCGGCAATCGGTCGGACATTTCGCCTCGCGCACTGCGATGGATATCGAGGGGCTGGGCGAGAAGCTGATCGAACAACTCGTCGATTCGGAAACCGTTAAGAATGTGGCAGATCTTTATCAGTTGTCCGCCGAAGAGTTGTCGGCATTCGAGAGGATGGGACCGAAATCGGCTGAAAACCTGGTTTCGGCGATAGAGAAAAGCAAAAACACCAGTCTTCCCCGTTTTCTCATAGCCCTGGGAATTCGCGAAGTGGGAGACGCAACCGCCGCGGCGCTCGCGGCGCATTTCGGTGATCTGGAACCCTTGATGGGCGCGGATGCCGAAGCATTGCAGGAAGTTCCGGACGTAGGCGAGATCGTGGCAAGGCATATCCGCGAGTTTTTCGACAATTCCGAAAACCTGGAATTGATCGCGGCCTTGCGCAAAGCCGGGGTGAACTGGCCCGCTGAAGAAACCGGAAAACAGGACAGCCTGCCCCTGGCTGGACAGACTTTCGTGCTTACGGGCACACTGGAACGGTTGACCCGCAACGAGGCCAAGGCAAAGCTCGTCGCGCTCGGCGCCAAGGTCGCCGGCAGCGTTTCCAAACGAACGGACTACGTAATCGCCGGCGAAAACGCCGGCTCCAAACTGACCAAGGCCCAGGACCTCGAAATCCGCACGCTCAATGAACAGGAGTTCATTGATTTTCTGGAACGGAGCAAGCAATGAGTTGGTGGGGAAAAGTCGTCGGCGGTACTTTCGGCTTCATGCTCGGCGGTCCGCTCGGCGCCCTGCTCGGCGCCGTTCTCGGTAACTATTTCGATACCGGCCTCGATTCCGTCGGCACGGGCGATTTTCTCGGCCGGGGCAGCACCGAGCGGGTCCAGACCGCTTTTTTCACCGCGACATTTTCCGTCATGGGCTATATCGCCAAGTCGGACGGACATGTCAGCAGGCATGAAGTCGAACTTGCCGAGCGCGTCATGGAGCAGATGCGGCTGTCGCCGCGGCAGCGCCAGGTCGCGATCGACCTGTTCAATGCAGGCAAGCAGGACGGATTTCCCCTTTTGCAGGTGCTTGACCAGTTCCGGCGGGAAGCGGCCCGGCGCAGCACTTTGCTGCAGATGTTTCTCGAAATCGTCATCGCCACGGCGTTTGCCGACGGCAAACTCGACGCGAGGGAACGGAATCTGCTGCAAAGCATCGCCACCCAGCTCGGCTTCTCGCCTGGTCAGCTCGATCAACTGCTGGGGAGAATTTCAGGCCAGGCCCGGTTCGCGCAGACCGAATCGGGCGAAGAGCAATTGCAGGCGGCGTACAAATTGCTCGGCGTAAGCGAAGGGGCGAGCGACGCCGAACTGAAGAAGGCCTATCGCCGGCAGATGAATCAGCATCATCCCGACAAACTCGTGGCAAAGGGCCTGCCGGATGAAATGATGGACATTGCCACACGCAAGGCCCAGGAGATCAAGGCGGCGTACGAGTTGATCAAGTCCAGGCGCGCTACATGAAGGTTTCGTTGATGTCCTGCAGTACGTCGCCGCCCGGGCACAGATCATGCTCGTTCAGGCGGTTGAAGGGCTTGTCGACGGTGTCGTTCAGTTCGTGCAGATCAGATTGCGACTGATTGATGTAGAGCAGTCCCGTCGCGATCTTGCCCTGCTTCTTGTATTCGTTCACGTGGTACAAGGCGTTCTCGCGATCATAGGGGTCGTAGTCGCCGCTGGTCTTGTGCAGATGAATGACCGAGCCGTCATGCAAGGTGATTTCCTTTTCCTTTCCGGCGGAATACCTGGCGGTGATCTCCTTGCGCATGGGGACGAAATCGATTTCGCTGAGAACCACGTTGTTTTCCCAGGTGTTCTTGTAGCCATGGGTGGATAAAGGCGTGTTATTGAAAGTAACGCAAGGCGAAATCACATCGATGAAGGCAAAGCCGCGATGGCTCAGGCCCGCCTGGATCAGCGGCACGAGCTGTTCCTTGTCGCCGGAAAAGCTGCGCGCCACGAAACTCGCGCCGAGATCGATGGCCAGGCTGACCAGATCGATATTGTCGTACTGGCTTTCCTCACCGAACTTGGTCTTTGAGCCGGGATCCGCCGTTGCCGAAAGTTGACCCTTGGTGAGGCCGTAGGTGCCGTTATTGGCCACCATGTAGAGCATGTTGATGCGGCGGCGAACGATATGACAGAACTGTCCGAGCCCGATGGACGCCGTGTCGCCGTCGCCGGAGATGCCGATGTAATACAACTCGCGGTTTGCCAGATTGGCGCCCGTCGCGATCGAAGGCATGCGCCCATGGACCGAATTGAAGCCATGGGATCTTTCGAGAAAATACGCGGGTATCTTTGACGAACAGCCGATGCCCGATACCTTGGCGACCTGATGGGGCGCCAGCGACATGTCGTGCACAGCGTGAATGATGGCGGCGCTGATCGAGTCATGGCCGCAGCCGCCGCACAAGGTGGTCAGCGTGCCTTCATAGTCTCGCCGGGTATAGCCCAGGTCGTTCTTCTGCAGTCCCGGATGGTGGAATCGTGGTTTGACGATATAGCTCATGGTTCGATCACCGGTCAGGCGGAGGCCAGTTTCGACATTTCGGACAGGTCTTCCAGAATCGCCGATTCGATGCAGTCGGCGCTCGTGACCACGCCGTTATAACTCAGGATCGAGTGCATCTTTTCGTCGGTGGCGTTGCATTCGATCTTGAGCAGGCTTTTCAACTGGGCGTCGCGATTCTGTTCGATCACGTAGACGAGTTCGTGTTCGTCGACGAAGCGCGCGACTTCCTCGTGAAAAGGGAACGAACGGATCCGCATGGTGTCGAGCATGATGCCCCGTTTCGCGAGTTTGTCGTGCACTTCGGGAATGGCGCTGGCTGTGGTGCCGAAATAGATCATGCCGCGCTTGTTGCCTTCGGACTCGATTTCCGGCTTCGGCAGATATCTCAGCGAACCGGCGAATTTCTTCGCCAGCCGATCCATCACCTCGGCGTAGACGTTGCCGTCTTCGGTATACGCGGCCATGGCGTCATGGGAACTGCCGCGCGTGAAATAGCTGCCCTTTTCGGGATGGGCGCCGGGGTAGGTGCGCCAGGGAATGCCGTCCCCGTCGACATCGGCATAGCGGCCGTATTCCTCGATCTCTTCGAGAGCTTCCGCGCTCAATACCTTGCCGCGGTCGTATTTGCGCGCATCGTCCCATTCCAGCGGATCGCAGACATGATCGTTCATGCCGAGTTCAAGGTCGCTCATGACGATTACGGGAGTCTGCAGCCTGTCCGCGATGTCGAATGAGCTTGCGGCGAATTCGAAACACTCCTTGGGCGTCGAGGGAAACAGCAATATGTGCCGGGTATCGCCGTGGGAGGCGAAGGCGCAGGTCAGCAGATCGCCTTGCTGGGTGCGGGTCGGCATGCCGGTCGAAGGGCCCACGCGCTGGATGTTGAAAAGCACCACGGGAACCTCGGCGAAATAGGCCAGGCCGAGAAACTCCTGCATCAGCGACACGCCCGGACCGCTCGATGCGGTAAACGCGCGCGCTCCGTTCCAGCTTGCGCCGATGGCGATGCCGATGGCGGCGAGTTCGTCTTCGGCCTGCACGATGGAGAACTTTCGTTTGCCGGTGCCGGGGTCGATTCGCATGCGCTTGCAGAATTTGCCGTAGGCGTCGACTACCGAAGTCGATGGCGTCAGCGGATACCAGGAAGCGACGGTCGCGCCGCCATAGACACAGCCCAGGCCGATCGCGGTATTGCCGTCCATGAGAATCTTGCCCTTGGCCTTGCGCGAAGGTTTCAGCCGGATCGGCAGCGGGCAGTCGAAATTGTCGTTGGCGTAATGGTAGCCGAGTTCCAGCGCATGAACGTTCGGCAGGATGAGTTTCTCCTTGCCGCGGAACTGCTGGCTGACCATGTTCGTGAGTACTTCAAAATCGATCGACAGAAAGGCCGCCAGGGCGCCCACGTAGACGATATTCTGAAATAATTGCCGTTGTCCCGGATGCTCGAACTCGCGCAGGCAGATTTCCTTCAGCGGGATCGGCAGGAAATTCACGTCCTTGCGCAGGGGCCGAAGCGCCTTGGATGAATCGTAAAGCACATAGCCGCCGGGCAGCACCGATTCTATATCCCGAACGATGGTCTGTTCGTTTACCGCCACCATGAGGTCCACGCCGTCCCTGCGTCCGAGGTAGCCCTTGTCGTTGACGCGCACTTCGTACCAGGTGGGCAGACCCTGGATGTTGGACGGAAAGATATTGTGCGGACTTACCGGAATGCCCATGCGGAAGATCGACTTGGCGAACAGGTTGTTGGCGCTGGCCGAGCCGGAACCGTTCACGTTCGCGAACTTGACGACGAAATTGTTGACTCCGGAAAGACGCTTCGAGGTCCTTGCGGATTTGCGCTTGCTCATGCGTTAACCGCTTTGGCCGTGTTGAAGAGATATTTCTGCATGTCCCAGGCGGCGGTCGGGCAACGTTCGGCGCACAGTCCGCAATGCAGGCAGAGGTCTTCGTTCTTGGCCATGATGCGGCCGGTGCCGAGGGTGTCGGAAACGTACAGATCCTGTTCCAGGTTTTCCGCCGGCGCCAGCAGACGCCGGCGCAGATCCTTTTCCGCGCCGTTGCCCGTGAAGGTGATGCAGTCGGTCGGGCAGATATCGACGCAGGCGTCGCATTCGATGCAGGTTTTTGCCGTGAACACGGTTTGTACGTCGCAATTCAGGCAACGCTGGGTTTCGGCAAAGCCCAGTTCCTCGTCGAAGCCGAGTTCCACTTCGATGTTGATGTCGTTGAGCGTCTTCTCCTTGGATGCATGGGGCACGATATAGCGCACGTCGTGGCTGATGTCGTTGTCGTAGGACCATTGATGGATGCCCATCTTCTGGCTGTCGAGCGTGGTCAGGTCGGCGGGGCGGTCGTTCACGTCCCGGCCTTCGCACAGCAGATGGATCGAAAGCGCGGCGGAGTGTCCGTGCGCCACGGCGGTAATGATATTGTCCGGCCCGAGTGCGGCGTCGCCGCCGAAAAACACTTTCTCGTGGGTGGACTGGAACGTGGTCTGGTTGAGCACGGGCAGTTCCCAGCGATCGAATTCGATGCCGAGATTGCGTTCGACCCAGGGAAAGGCGTTGTCCTGGCCGATCGCGCATAACACGTCATCACAAGGCAGGACCAGCGGATCTTCGCCCGTCGGAATCAGCAGCCGCCTGCCGTTTTCGTCGTATTCCCGGCGCACTTTTTCGAATTCCATGCCGCACAGCTTGCCGTCTTCGAGCAGGTAGCGCTTGGGCACACAAAAGTTGAGGATGGGAATATCCTCGTTCATGGCGTCTTCGATTTCCCAGGGAGAGGCCTTCATCTCATCGAAGCCGCTGCGCACCACGACCTTGACGTCCTTGCCGCCGAGCCGCTTGGAACTGCGGCAGCAATCCATGGCGGTATTGCCGCCGCCGAGCACGATCACGGTTTCGCCGATGGAATCGATATGCTCGAAGGCGACGTTCGCGAGCCATTCGATTCCGGTATGAATGTTCGCCGCGGCCTCGTCATAACCGGGCAGTTCAAGCGTCTTGCCGAGCGGGGCGCCGGTGCCGACGAAAATCGCGTCGAAATCCTCGGCCAGCAACTCCTTCATGCTGGTGATTTCAGTGCCGAAACGGCAATTGATGCCCATATCGAGGATATAGTTCAGTTCTTCCTCGAGCACCTCCACCGGCAGGCGGAAACGCGGAATCTGGGTGCGCATGGCGCCGCCGGCCGCGGCGTCCCGGTCAAAAAGGGTTATCTCGTAACCGAGGGGCAGCAGATCCCGGGCCACGGTAAGCGAAGCCGGACCGGCGCCGACGAGGGCGATATGCCTGCCGTTTTTCTTTTTCGGAATCTTCGGCAATCGGGCCTGTATGTCGGACTTGTAA
>CAZUSL010000204.1:0-5569 GCA_964622925.1 uncultured Pseudohongiella sp.
GGTCTGTTTATCCAGCAATCGGTACTGGCGGAAAACAACGAGGAATTGCGCCGCAGCAACCTCAACATCGAAAAGCAGACCCAGGCGATCGCGGCGACCGAACTGAACGCGCGGCAGGAGACTTTCTTCAAGATCGCGGAAAGCACGCGCCGGCAACTCGGCGCGATCGTCGGCATGTTGTTCCTTTCCAGTCAGGGACCGTTGGGCAATGGCGATTACGACAACGACCAATTGCGCGACATCTGGCGCGAGTTCGCCTACGGCGATTTCGAAGTCTGGTCGCGCATGTTCCTCGGCATGCTGGCGAACGAGGATACGGTGGATTCCGCGGACTTGTTCTTCGGCACGGAGATTCGCCGCGACCATACCGATAATTTCATCGCCGGCTTCGAGCGGCTGCTCGTCCTGGCGCGGGATTGCGATACCGATAACCTGATCGTCGATTCATTGATAATATCGGCCCATGGACTGCTTGCCGGACGCTTGCGCGAGATGCATCCGGATTACGATTTCGAGGAGTTCGACGTAACCGACTCGCAGCAATATCTGCAGCGATTCATGGTCGAAAGCGGTGAGTGACACGATCTGATTTGAAACAGGAGAAAGGAGTATGGAACTGGTAGCAATAGTCATCGTTCTGGCATTGGTGGAATTCATGGGATTCAGCATCGCCGTGGGACGCGCGAGGGCAAGGTACGACGTGCAGGCGCCGGCCACCACCGGGCATCCCGAGTTCGAACGCTATTTCCGCGTGCACATGAACACGCTCGAACAACTCGTGATCGTCATCCCGGCGATGGTGATCTACGCCCATTTCGGCAACGCCACGATAGCCGCGGCCGCCGGACTGGTATTCGTCGTCGGCAGATTGCTGTATTTTCGCGGCTATGTCGCCGACCCGAAAAAGCGCAGTCTCGGGTTCGGAATCGGTGCGCTGGCGACAATGTTTCTGATGGCGGCGGCCCTGGTCAGCGCAATCATGAGTATCTTGTAGCGCGTTGGCGTCCCCGGACATGCCGGTCTTTCCCGGGAGTGAGTCATGAACAGGCAAGCTTCGCGAATCAACTTTTCGGAACTGCGGCAACTCGGACTTTACGCCTTGTACGTCGTATTCGGCCTGGCGGCCGTGGTCTGGCTGCTCGGCCTGGCGGCGAACAGCACAGGCAGTGCCGTGACCGGCGGGGCCATTGACACGGAAAACAACGCCATCACCTTCGCCTTGCGCTCCGAGCCGCCGCAGCTCGACTACGGACGCGCTACTGATTCAACCAGTATTACCGTGCTGTTCCACACCATGGAAGGGCTGCTGACCTACGACGACGAAATGGCGCTGATACCCGGCGTTGCCGAACGCTGGGAAATTCGCGAGGACGGCGCGACCTTCTGGCTGCGCGAGGACGCGCGCTGGAGCAACGGCGAACCGGTCACCGCCCACGACTTCGTTTTCGCCTGGCGCCGGGTGCAGGATCCGGCCACGGCTTCGGCCTATGCCTTCATCATGTATCCGGTGAAGAACGCCGAAGCGATCAACCGCGGCGACCTGCCCAGGGAAACGCTGGGCGTGCGGGCCGTAGGCGACCGTATCCTCGAAGTCGAATTCGAACAGCCGACGCCGTATTTCGACAAGCTGGTCGCGTTCGTCACCTTCTATCCCGTCAACGAGGCCTTTTTCGAGTCGGCCGACGGCCGCTTCGGGGCCGATGCCGACATGTTGCTCTATAACGGTCCGTATCTGATGACCGAATGGGTGCATAGCGCGTCGATGCGCTGGGAACGCAATCCGGATTATTGGGGAGAACACAAGGGATTCATCGACACGATCAACGTCGGCTACATCACCGATGACGTGAACGCCCGCCTGAATCTGTTCAAGGACGGCCAGATCGCCGATACGCAGCTCACGCCGCAAATGCTCGGCGAGGCGATGGAGCGGCGCTGGCAGATCGACCGCTCGATGGACGGCACGGTGTTCTTCCTGCAACTCAATTTCCGCGAAGGCCGCATAACCGCGAACAGGAACTTCCGCAAGGCCCTGCTGCTGGCGCAGGATCCGGTGGAATTCGTCTACAAGGCTTTGAAGGAACCGAGCTATATGCCGGCCGTCAGCCTGTTCCCTTACTGGATTCGCGGCGCTGGAGACTATTTTCGCCAGGAGCATCCACCCATTCCCCATGAATACAATGTGGCCAGGGCGCGCGAACATCTGGAGCTGGCTCGTCTGGAACTCGGGCTGGAAGAATTTCCGCCGATCCATCTGCTCGCCGACGACAGTCCGCTCGGCTCGATTTCCGCTGAGTATTTCCAGGCCGTATATGCGCGCAATCTCGGCCTGGAAATGCGCATCGACAAGCAGATTTTCAAGCAGCGCCTGGCGAAGATGGACGCCGGAGATTTCGATATCGTCGTCAGCGGCTGGGGTCCGGATTACGACGACGCGCTGACCTTCGGCGATCTGTTTTCCTCCTGGAACCTGAACAATCGCGGGCGCTATGCCAGCCCGGAAATGGACGCCCTCGTGCGCATCGCCCAGTCGGAACTCGATCCGGTCAGGCGCATGGAGGCTTTCGCGGAGATTCAGGATCTGGTCCATGAAGACGTGGTCATCGTGCCGATGTACGAACGCGGCTGGTCCTTCGTGGTCGATCCGCGACTGAAAGGGTTCAAGCGCCGGGCCGTTGGCCCCGAGGTGGACTACACCTACGCGTGGATAGACGATCAGGCGGCTGATTGACGCTATCATATGTTGCGGGGGCGGCAGGGAATGGTCTGGTACGTCTGCAAACGCCTGCTCCAGGGGGTTGTGACGGTCTGGTTCATCGCCACCGCCACGTTCTTCGCCATGCACAACGTGCCCGGCGACCCGCTACTGAACGACCGCGCGATGACGCCGGCGATTCGCGCCAATCTCGAAGCGCGTTACGGTCTCGACCAGCCGCTGTTCAACCAGTACCTGATCTACCTGGGCAATCTCGCCCGGGGCGATTTCGGCATCTCCTTCACCCAGGAGAATCGCCAGGTCAACGACATCATCCGCGAACATTTTCCGGTTTCCGCCACCCTGGGGATTCTGGCGGTGCTGTTCGCCGCCGCCGGAGGCGTGCTCTGGGGCGCGCTCACGGCCCTGTACCGCAACCGGATGCCCGACTACGTCATCATGTTTCTCGTGATTCTCGGCATTTCGGTGCCGAGTTTCGTCGTCGCCGCGCTGAGCCAGTTGGGTCTGGTGACTCTGAACAACCTGACCGGGCGCAGCCTGCTGCCGGTGGCGGGCTGGGGCAGCGTCTACCACATGCTCACCCCTGCGCTGGTGCTTGGGCTCAGCACCATGGCGTACCTGACGCGCCTGATGCGATCCTCGATGCTGGAAATCATCGATTCGGATTTCGTGCGCACCGCCAGGTCCAAGGGCGTGCCGCCGGCGCTCATTTTCTCGCGCCATCAATTGCGCAATGCGATCCTGCCCGTGGTTACCGTGCTCGGGCCCCAGATCGCGGTGATCACGACCGGCGGATTCGTGGTGGAACTCGTCTTCGCCATCCCCGGGCTCGGACGCTTTTTCGTCGAGGCCGTGCAGCAACTCGATTACACGGTAATCATGGGAACCACGGTGTTCTACGGCGCCTTCCTGGTGTTCATGGTGATCGTCGTCGACTTGCTGTATGGCTTCATCGACCCGCGCGTAAGGCTGCAATGATGTATAGCGCGGCCGATTTTCTTCCGCTCCGTGAGCAACGCGACGTCCATGGCATCAGCCGGCCTTCGTTGTCCTACCTGCAGGACGCCTGGCTGCGGCTGAAGGCCAACCGGCGCGCGCTGGCTTCGCTTTACCTGGTGCTCGGATTGCTGTTTTTCACGATCGCCGGGCCCTGGCTCTGGCAGGTAGATCCAGCGGTGCAGGATCTCGACCAGATCAGCCAGCCCCCGGGAGTGGACCGCACCGCGCTGATCGTGCCCGACTATCTATCCTGGGACGGCGCCGGCGAAACGGGACCGCTGCATGTGGTCGGCGACGCCACTTCGCAGTCGGTGCGGCTCAAATGGGACGCCTTGCCCGGGGCAAACGGCCATCGCGTATATCGCAACATCTTTCCGGTCGGCCCGGAACTGGCCTATGGCATGCCGCTGGCCGAGTTCTTCGACAATACCGTTTTGCATCACGAGGATCGGCTCGATTTGCGGCCGGGCCGCTATTTCTACTCGGTCGTTGCCCTCGGCGAAGGCGGCGCAATAACCGGCAATTACGAGTCGCTGACGGTCGATGTGCAGCGGGTCACGACGCTGGCGGAAGCCGTCGAGCGCGGACTGATTGACGACCAGGACCAATTGGCGGTCGGCGATTCGATCGAACTGCAATTGCATCCCTTCGGCACCGACTATCTCGGCCGCGACATGCTTGCCAGGCTCATGGCCGGGGCGCGCGTCTCGCTGTTCATCGGCATCGTCGCGCCGATGCTGTTCGTGCTCTTCGGCGTGGTGTTCGGCGCCGCGGCAGGTTTCGTCGGCGGCAGGGTCGATCAGTTCATGATGCGCTTCGCCGATTTCGTCGTCGCGCTGCCTTTCCTGCTTTTCATGATCCTGTTCAAGATCGCTTTCGGCATCGGTCCCGGCGAGAGCGGCGTCATGCCGATGCTCGTGGCGATGGTGGTGCTGTTATGGCCGGCCACCGCCCGGCTCGTGCGCGGCCAGATTCTGCAATTGCGCGAGGCGGCTTATGTGCAAGCCTCGCAATTGCTCGGAGCGCGCACCAACTACCTCGTATTGCGGCATATGTTGCCGAATACCCTCGGCGTCGTGCTCGTGACCCTGACCTTCGAGATTCCCAAGGCGATTTTCGTCGAGGCCTTTCTTTCTTTCATCGGCATGGGCGTGGCGCCGCCGACGCCGTCCTGGGGTTCGATGTCGAACGAGGGCATCGCCACCATGTTGACGACGTCCCATGAACTGATCTTTCCGGCGCTGTTCATCAGCATTACCGTACTCGCCTTCAATCTGCTCGGCGACGGCCTGCGCGATGCCCTCGACGCGCGCATGAGGAACGCGGGATGACGGCCGCCCCGCTGTTGCAGGTTTCAGATCTGCACGTGGAATTCTCCACCCATGGCGGCGTCGTGCAGGCGGTGCGCGGAGTAAATTTCTCGGTCGACTCGAATCGAACCCTGGCCATCGTCGGCGAGTCGGGCTGCGGTAAATCTGTAAGCGTACAAAGCATCATGGGCCTGATACCCATTCCGCCGGGGCGAATCAGCGCCGGTTCCGCGCGCCTGCGCGGCCAGGAAATTCTCGGCAGCAACCTGATCGACGGCCGCGACGTGCGCGGCTCGGAGATCGGAATGATCTTCCAGGATCCGATGACTTCGCTCAATCCCACCATGACCATCGGCGCCCAGATCGCGGAGCCCTTGCAGGTGCATCGCGGTTACGGCGCCGGCCGCGCGCGGGAAGAGGCGATTCGCCTGCTCGAATCCTGCCGCATTCCGGAAGCGCGCAAGCGCGCCGGCCAATACCCCTTCGAGTTCTCCGGCGGCATGTTGCAACGCGCCATGATCGCCATGGCGATTTCATGCAAGCC
>CAZUSL010000205.1:0-4238 GCA_964622925.1 uncultured Pseudohongiella sp.
ATCGTCTCTTCCAGGGTCGCTGCGCGGCCCAGCAATTGCTGCTCCGCCTCGCTCAGGTCGGCCCGGTTCGGATCGACTCCGGCGGTGTGCGCGAGTACGTCGCGAATCGTGACCGGCCGCGCCGGCGGTACGCGGCGGGTACCGAATTCATCGCGCACGATCACCTTCTTGTCTGCCAGCTCGGGAACCCAGTCGGTGACCGGGTCGGTGAGCAGGAAGCGGCCCTCCTCGTACAGCATCATGAGGGCCGTGGAGACGATGGGCTTGGTCATCGACATGATGACGAAAATGCTGTCCTCGGTCATTTCCGCGCCGGCTTCCCTGTGCCGCCAGCCCTGGGATTGAAGGTGAATGACCTTGCCGTCCCGGGCGAGCAGGGTGATCGTGCCCGCGAGCAGGTCTTCGTCGATATAGCGTTGCATCGTGTCGGTGACCCGCTGCAGGCGCTCCGGGGAAACGCCGACGTTTTCCGGCGAATCCATGGGGAGATCCGCAGCGAGCACGGGAGCAAACAGGCCGCAGAGGATTACGGCCGTGGTAACTCGCAGTTTGTAGTTCATGAAATCTGGCTCCGCCGTTACATCGAATAACCTTTCTCGTCGTGCTCGGTGATGTCGAGCCCGACCTGCTCTTCGTCGGCGCTGACGCGCAGGCCCATGACCGCCGAGACGATCTTGACGATGACCCAGGTCAGCACACCGGTATAAACCCCGATGGCGACGACGCCGATGAGTTGCACCATGAACTGGGAACCTACGGTCATGCCGTCGGGCATGCCCGTGCCGCTGAATACGCCCAGGCCGCCGGACACGAGTACAGCGGCGAGCAGGGTGCCGGTCAGGCCGCCGATGCCGTGCACCGGGAATACGTCAAGAGAGTCGTCGATCTTCAGTCTCTGTTTCATGTAGATCGTGACGAAATAACAGATCACGCCGCCGATCAGTCCCAGCAACAGTCCGCCCATAGGGCCAACCGAACCGGCCGCAGGCGTAATCGTCGCCAGGCCGGCCACCATGCCGGTGATCGCGCCGAGGCCGCTGGCCTTGCCGAACTTGAACCAGTCGAGCACCATCCAGGTCAGCGCGCCCGCGGCGGCCGAGGTATGCGTGACATATAGCGCCATGCCGGCCGCATTGTCCGCGGCCAGGGCGCTGCCGGCGTTGAAGCCGAACCAGCCGACCCAAAGCATGGCGGCGCCGGTGAAGCTCATGGTCAGGTTATGCGGCACTACCGAGGAGGTCAGAAAACCGTCGCGTCTGCCGAGTTCCAGTGCGAGCACCAGGGCCGCGACGCCCGCCGTGAGATGGACTACGGTGCCGCCGGCGAAGTCGATCAGTCCCATTTGTCCCAGCCAGCCGCCGCCCCCCCAGACCCAGTTGGCCACGGGAAAGTAGACCAGCAACGCCCAAAGCACGGTGAAGGCGAGCATGGAGCAGAACTTGATGCGTTCGACGAAAGCGCCGACGATAAGCGCCGGGGTAATGATCGCGAAGGTCATCTGGAAGGCGGCAAAAACCGTTTCGGGTATATCGCCCGACATCGCGCCGGCGTCCACGCCGCTGAAGAAGGCCTTGCCGAGACCTCCCCACCAGGCGGATTCCGAGGGGCCGAAAGCGATGCTGTAGCCCACCAGCAGCCAGACGATGGAAATCACCACCGCGATGGAGAAGCATTGCATTAGCACCGACAGTACGTTTTTCGTCCGCACCAGGCCGGCATAGAACAGCGACAGGCCGGGCAGGGTCATGAACAGCACCAGGGCGGTCGAGGTCAGGATCCAGGAAGTGTTGGCGCCGTTGAGACCGTCCTGCGCCAGTGCGAGACCGGGAAACAGGAGCAAGGCCGGCGCGAGCAGGCTTGTTACGAGTTTTCGATTCGATTTCATGATTTGTTTTCCCGCAAGTTTCTACAAGGCTTCGTTGCCGGTTTCGCCGGTTCGTATGCGAATGGTCTGTTCGAGGTCGCTGACGAAAATCTTGCCGTCGCCGATCTTGCCGGTGGCGGCCGCCTTGCAGATGGCTTCCACCACCTGGTCGGCCAGACCGTCCTCGACGGCGATCTCGAGTTTCACCTTGGGCAGAAAGTCGATTACGTACTCCGCGCCGCGGTAAAGTTCGGTATGGCCTTTCTGGCGTCCGAATCCCTTTACTTCGGTAAGTGTCATTCCGCTGACGCCGAGTTCGGAAACCGCTTCCCGTACGTCATCCGACTTGTAGGGCTTGATGATCGCAACGATCAGTTTCATTGGTCTTCTCCTGTTCCTGGGCGAGCCATGCTGGTGGGGGCTTGAGCGTTTTTCGACTCTATCACGGCGCCGCCTTTCGGCAAAATCCGGCGATTTCGTCCCCCTTGCGGTAACCTTTGCCGCTCGATTCCGTCTAGCGGCACATATGAACGGCGAATACACGAGAGCGGTGGAGCAGTACGGACAAAAGGTTTACGCCTTTGCCTGCTACAGCCTGCGCAGCAGACAGGATGCGGACGACGTCACCCAGGAGGTACTCGTCAAGCTCTGGCAGCATTGGCGCAAGGTCGATCCCGACAAGATCATGGCCTGGCTGATGCGAGTGACGCGCAATGCCGTCGTGGACCATATCCGCAAGCAGCAACTCGCGGAGTCCCGGCGCGATGACCGTATCGAGCCCGACGCCCGGCCCGATATCCGGCCCGGCGGCGAAGACCAGGGCGAGGCCCGCGACCGGGAACGATTGCGCGAAGCCTTGCTCGAATCGATCCAGGCGCTCGACGAGCCGTTTCGTTCGCTGCTGATCATGCGCGATATCCAGGGCATGAGTTACGCGGACATGCAAGGCGCGCTGGAAATGAGCGAAAGCCAGGTGAAGGTGTATCTGCACCGGGGCAGGAGAAAACTGCGCGAAGACGAGGACTTGCGCCGCGCATTCGGCAGCGTGCACGGAACGGGAGACGAGAATCTGGTTTCACTTGAGACGGCGCGAGCCGAAAACGGCAGGTAGATGAACATGAGCAACAACACAAATGCGGAATGCGGAGTCGTCCAGTTGCAGATCGACGGTCTGCTCGACAACGAACTCGATGCGAATCAGCAGCAACCGGCGCTGGAACACATCAGGTCGTGCCCGGATTGCGCGCGCGAGTTCCTGCTGGCGCGCTCGCTGCGCGACGCCATGCTGGACATGCCCCGGCCGGAAATGCCGCGGGATCTGCTCGAGCGGGTGTTCGAGCAGGCCGGAAGCCGGCCCGCAAGCTGGAGCGAGCGGTTGCGGGCACTTGCCGGAGAACCGTGGCTGCGGCTGGCGGTTCCCGCATTCGCAACGCTGGCGGCGGTGGCGGTCTGGCTGCAAGTCAGCGCACCGGTTCCCGAGGAGCCGCAAATCGCCGCCGATGATCAATATACGAGAGAAGACCTGGTGACGGCGATTCAGGATCTGAATACCACGATCCAGACCATGAACGAAATTTCCGAATCCATGCGTACCCGGCTAGGCGACAGGATGACCGTCCTGCCGGTACTCAGCCTGCCGGCCCTGTCGGTCGACCAGGGGGGCGACGCCGTCCCCGACGTCAACGATCCGATCTAGCGCCGGCAACGATACTCGACAAGGAGAGATGCAATGCAAACAGCTAAGCAAACAACCCCACAAGTAATCGCGGCCTGCGCCCTGACGGTATTCGCCAGTTGGGCCGCCGCCGCGGAAAATCACCCGGGCTACGTGGACTTTTCCGATCTGCGCGGTCTGGTGGACGCGGAACCGGTGGTGGAAGTCACCTTGCGCGAGCCGCTGCTCCGCCTGGTGACCGAGGCCATTCCCGAAGATGACGTGGAAGCCGCGGGCTTCGTTTCCCGACTGCTCAACGTGCGCCTGCACGTCTATGAAGACATTGTAGGCGACGTGACGGAAGTGGCCACGACGATGAATGAACTCTCGGCGGGCCTTGAAGAAGACGGCTGGGAACGCGTGGTCCGGGTGCGCGACGACGAAGACCAGGTGGACATTTTTCTGAACTTCTCCGAAGACGATGCCGAGGTCTACGGCATCGCGCTGATGGTCGTCTCCGAAGACGGCGAAGTGGTGCTCGGCAATATCGTCGGCAACATCCGCATGGAAGACATCAGCGCCCTCGGCCGCCGCTTCGACATCGAGGAACTGGCCGAATTCCACGAGGAAATGGAAGAGGAGGACCGCAGGTAGTGGCTTCGAACCGTCGCCGCCGGGTAGTGCGGGGTTTAGCGGACGCTGTGAATACGTCCCTGTACG
>CAZUSL010000206.1:0-4689 GCA_964622925.1 uncultured Pseudohongiella sp.
TACAAGTACGCAAGCGGCCGCGAAGGCGACTGGATGATTACCGGATTCTCCCCGCGCAAGCAGAACCTGACGGTCTACATCATGCCCGGATTCTCCGAATTTGCCGACCTGCTCGCGAAACTCGGCAAGCACAAGACGAGCAAGTCCTGCCTGTATCTGAACAAGCTCGCCGATGTCGATCTGGACGTGCTCGCCGAACTCGTGCGCGAGTCGGTCGCGGTGATGCGAAGGCGATACGGGCAGGAGTGACCGGAACCGAAGTGATTTGGCGCGCCTGGGAAGACTCGAACTCCCGACCAACTGGTTCGAAGCCAGCTACTCTATCCAACTGAGCTACAGGCGCGTGATCCGCGCTAATTTACCGCCTTGCACCGCCGCTGGCAAATCAATGCCTGTCAGTTGAAGATGTCGAGGATGCGGCTGTACTTGAGGATGAACTGGCGAGCGTTCTCTTGTTCGTAATGCGGCATGTTCAGGCCGCTGAACTCGTCGACTTCGTTGTAGACCAGGTAGAGGCCCGCATTGGCCGATTGCAGCCAGGCGAAACGCACGTTTGCCGCCACCACGTCGTCGCGATTGTTGTATTGCACCAGGGTCTGCAGCGAGATGCGAGGCGTGAACGAATAGGAAACGCGCACCCGCGCCAGGTCCACGGTGAAATCTCCGTTCGGCACCGGCAGCGAGATGTCGCTGCGGTTCCAGGAAACTTCAGTGCTGAAACGCTCGTCGAGCTGATAGCGCACGGTGGTGTCGGTGGTTACCCGGTCGCCGCCGAAAAAGCCGCCGATGTTACTGCGAACGTTCAGGCTCAATGGCGCCGATTGGTTCGTCCAGAACACCGGCTGTATTTCGCTGTGCTCGTAGGTGCCCGCCGGCACCCAGACGCCGTCGACGATCTCGAAAGGTTCGCGCACGCCTTCGAGCGTGAAATTCATGCCGGTGTGGATTTCGGTTCCGTTCTCGAACTCCCAGTGATTGTCGACGTGCAGGTAGCCGGTTTCCTGGAAGCCGTCAAAGCCCCAATAGCCGCGATAATTCATGTGCGGCCGCAATTCGTGCAGATTCCACCAGTCCTGTGGACGATAGCGGTAGCGCCAGCCCGCGGTCCATTTGCGAAACGCGCGTCGCGCCAGGAAGCCGACTTCGGGATTGAAATTCTCGCGCACTTCGGAATAACCGGCGTCCAGGTTCCAGTCTTCGTCCTGGTAGCCGAATTGCACGCCGGCGGCGGCATCGCGGCCGCTCAGGTGCGGCGATTCGGTGCGCGCGGCCCAGCCGGTAATCAAGGTCGTGTCCCCGATGCCCCAGCGGCCGTCGACGGACATGGTGCGGTTGTAGTCCTGGCCCGCATTGTTCAGGACCGTTCCGTCGCCTTCGCGTTCTATGTACATCATGCCGATGGTCGAACGGTTGCCGAGTTCCTGGTTGACGCGGACCACTGAGAAATCGTTTTGGGAAACGTGGCCGTCCACGCTGTCGGTACGCATCTGCAGCAGGCCGATATTGGTATTGTCGAAAATCTTGCCGGTCAGCCGCGCGCCGCCGTCGATCGGCAACTGGGTTCCGCCGGCGCCGACGCCGATGCGGCGGCTGAAGAACAATTCCACTTCACGCGGATTACCGACCGAAAACTGGCCGGCGTTTTCGAGGAAGAAAGGACGCTTCTCCGGAAAGAACAGGCTGAACCGGTCGAGATTGACCTGCAACTCGTCGGCTTCGACCTGGGCGAAATCGGTGTTGTAGGTGCCGTCGAGCACCAGGCTCGGCGTGATCGTGTACTTGAAATCGAAGCCCAGTTCCTGCTCGTCCACCGTACCCGACGCGATGCTGCCGCCGCGTTCGGCGGAACCGAGCACATAGGGAGTGAACTGCAAGGCGCGCTGGCTCGGCACGCGAACGCCTTCGATGAGCCCGGCTTCCGATACCCTGCTCAGGTCGAACTGGCGGTCCAGTGGCGCCCAGTACGCGATTTCGTTGTTGTGCCGGATGTTGCGCTGGAAATTGATGCCCCAGGTCTGCTCCGCGCCGTTGCCGTAACGCAGGGAAGTGAACGGAATCTCCATTTCCGCGCTCCAGCCGTAATCGTGGATTTGCGCTTCCACTTCCCAGGTCGTGTCCCAGTTCAGATTGAAGCCGCCTCCGCTGCCGCGAAAGCCCGGACCGCCTCCGCCGCCGAAACCGCCGCCCGACCCTTCGTTGGTGACCTGCGCGTCGAATTGCAGGCCGGCGGGATTGGTGCCGAACACGAAACCGTTCTGGCGGTCGAGCATGCCATCGATAATGACGCGGAAACTGTCGGTGTCGTCCAGCGGAGCATCGCGCCGGCTGTCGGTCACGATGATCCGGGAAGGATCAGATTCATAGGCGATCAGCCCGATATACAGGGCTTCGTCGGTATAGCCCACCCGCACTTCGGTGCGCTGGGTCGCCGGCCGGCCTTCATCGGGCCGCACCTGGGAAAAACCGGTGGCCGGCGTCACGCCTTCCCAAGCCACATCTCCGGAGACAAAGCCGTCCACGACCGGAGCGCGTTCCAGCGCATGGGCGGTGGTCGAAGGCGGCACAGGCAAGGTATTCAGTTCCTGCGCCAGGGAACCGGAGGCAATCAGGTTCAAGAGCGGAATCAGCAATGCTGAACCCAGCGTCATTCCGTAACGTGCAATGCTCATTTCTACCTCTGGACTACATCGGAACAGGGCCGCATCAATGCGGACAACTGATTGATCTTTTGGATAAAAGCAGCGAGGCAGCTTAATTCAGGGGCATCCCCCTGACAAGCGGGAAAAAGTTACAAATCTTGACCGGACCGCGCGTCTTACTTGCCTTGCACGACCTCGTTGCGCAAGGTGCCGATGCCTTCCAGTTCGACTTCGTAAACATCGCCGGGAACCATGGCGCGAGTGCTGCCCATCGTGCCGGACCAGATCATGTCGCCGGGCATGAGCGTGAAAAAGCGGGAAATGTAGCTGACCATTTCCTCCATGCCGAAGATCAGGTCGGAGGAATTCTCGCTTTGCACGACTTCGCCGTTGTGGCGGCCGGTGATCTGGATGTTCTTGTAGTCGGCGTCCTTGTAAAGCACCGGCCCGATGGCGTTGAAGCCGCGGGCGCCCTTGGCGCGCACCCACTGGATGTCGCCGGACTGCCAGGCGCGCTCGCTGACGTCGTTGCCCGCGGTGACGCCGAAGATGTATTCATGGGCGTCTTCCACCGCCACGTTCTCGGCGCGCTTGCCGATCACGATGGCCATCTCGGCTTCGTAATGCAGGTTCTGGGACCCCGCAGGGCGCACGATGGGATCTTCCGGTCCCACCAGTGAGCTTGCCGGTACGATGAACAGGCCCGGTTCCTCGGCCGGATCGCCCGAGATATGACTGCGAAAGTTGAAGGCGGTCATGAAAATCTGGTTCGGTTCGGCGGGCGCTTCGAGTTTTACCGTGCTGCGCTCGTGCCAGACGCCGGTATGCTCCATGGTTTCGTAAGGCGCGCCTTCGAGTTGCCATATCTGGTCGCCATGCACCATGCCCCAGGAAATTTCTCCCCCATCCTGGGAATAGCGGACGAATATCTCCGGTTCCGCTTCCTCCTGTGCGAAAACCGGGGCGCTGACGATGACGGCGGCAATCACGGTCAACAGGGTTTGCAAGCGGTTCATTGTGGTCTCCTCTCAAGGAACGCCTTTCGGCAATGAAATCAAGCCGATGCTATGCGCATACCCAATTGCGGTCAACCGGATAGCGATGGCGCGTCAGTCTAACGCCCTGCGACGCGGACGGTGACGATGTCGATGTCGCGATATTGCTGGTGGTCGACCGACGAGGCCGCGTGCCGCAGCAGCCGCAGCGACACTTCGCGGTCGGCCGCCGGTTCCGAAGGCGTATCCTTGATCACCGTCAGGAGATCCTGGATGTTCTCGCCGCCCGGCGAAGCAATGAATTCGAGCACGGCGTCGGCGCCGTCGCGGTAGGCCACGATGCGCAAGCTTCGCTCCGGCCGCGGTTCGTCGGTTTCGTCGCCGAGCAAAGTGTACAGGGTTTCTTCGCCGGCGAGTTCGAGTCGGCCCTCGATCACGCCGTCCATGTCGTTGTGCGCCGCAAATCGCGCCAGAAACTTGTGGATCAGTGGCAGCGTCGTGGCCGCCAGCGGCATTTCTATCGTGCGCCGCCGCGGCGCTGCAACCATCAGGAACAGGTTCATGAGCATCGCACAGAGCCCGCCCGCGGTCATGCCGTTCTGCAGCAGGCCGCCGGCGAATTCGGACACGATGCCGGGAAAGATCACCCCGCCCTGGCAGCCGACGCCGATCCAGAAAGACACGCCGACGACGACGCCGCCCCGATAGTCGATACCATGTTGCACGATGATCTTCATGCCGAGCACGAACAGCATCGAGAGCAGCACCGTGGCGTAGGCGCCTACAACCGGCCCGGGAATGGCGAGTATCAACGCGAGAAACTTCGGTGAAAACGCCGCGATAATCAGCACCAGGCCCAGGGCAATGCCGACCAGGCGCGAGGCTACGCCGGTGAGTTCCGTGACGGCTACGCTCGAAGAATAGGTAGTGTTCGGTACCGTGCCCGCCAGCCCGGAGAGCAGGTTCCCCAGTCCGTCGGCGCCGACCGCGCCTTGCACGGCGCGAAAGTCGATCGCCCGCGGCTTGCGCCAGGATACTCGTTGAATCGCGACCGA